>CAMBSB010000218.1 GCA_945870155.1 Paludibacter jiangxiensis
TAAAATCCATTTTAATTCTACTTGTATGTTTTTGTTCTAAAATTTTCATTTTATCTCTAAATAAATTTTATACGAAATGTCGAAAAAACTATTATCTTTGTAAGTCTGAAAAAGGTTTTTTTGAATATGTTAAAGCAGCAACTACAACAAAAATTACAACAAAAACTTTCGCCTGCTCAAATTCAGGTGATAAAAATGCTCGAAGTCCCCACTTTAGAGTTAGAAGAGCGTATACGTCAGGAAATTGAAGAAAATCCTGCCCTCGAAGAAGGTGCTGATAATGAAACTGATGAAGAAGATTTTGATGACGATTTCGGCAATGAAGATGGTGGTAATAATGACGATTTTGATATTGATGATTATGTGGCAGATGATGATATACCCGACTATAAATTAAAAGCAAACAACACATCGAAAGACGATAAACATGAAGATATTCCGTTTTCGATAGGAATGACCTTTCACGAATACTTAATTGATCAATTAGGTTTATTAAATTTAAAAGAGGCCGATAGACTTTTAGCAGAATACATTATCGGCAATATCGATGATGAAGGTTATCTGCGCCGTACTCCCGAATCGATGGTTGATGATATAGTGTTTCAAGCCGGAATACAAACCACTGATGCCGAAATGAATAGGATTATTAAACTTGTCAGAAATTTTGATCCTGCCGGGGTTGGTGCCGTAAATCTTCAGGAATGTTTAATATTACAGTTGGAACGTAAAACCCAGACAACCGAAGTTAAACTGGCAAAAATTATTTTATCTGACTTTTTTGACGAATTTTCCAAGAAACATTACGATAAAATTACTCGTGGACTTAACATTGACGATGAGCAATTAAAAAAAGTAATTGCCGAAATTGTAAAGTTAAATCCCAAACCGGGAAATGCTTGGGGTGGAAATTTGTTGGAAAAATCGATGACAACCATAGTTCCCGATTTTATTCTCGAAAATGATGAAAATCAGCTCACGGTACATTTAAATAACAGCAATGTTCCCGAATTGCGCGTTAACAGCACTTACAACGAGATGTTTCAGGAGTACGCTACTAATAAAAGCAACCAATCGCGTGAGCAGAAAGATGCAGTGATGTTTGTAAAGCAAAAAATTGATTCGGCTCGATGGTTTATTGATGCCATAAAACAACGGCAACAAACTTTGCTAACTACCATGATGGCTATTGTAAAGTATCAAAAACAATTTTTTATCGAAGGGGATGATACTTATCTTAAACCAATGATACTGAAAGATATAGCAGACATTACGGGTTTGGACATTTCTACCATCTCGCGTGTTAGCAATAGCAAATATATACAAACCGACTTTGGTATTTTTCCTGTTAAGTACTTTTTTTCCGAATCGATGACTAACGACTCTGGCGAGGAAGTTTCGACCCGTGAAATAAAAAAGATTTTACAGGATTGTATTGACAATGAGGACAAACACAAACCTTTGAACGATGATGCACTGGCAGATGTATTAAAAGAAAAGGGCTATATTATCGCACGTCGTACTGCAGCAAAATATCGCGAACAACTGAATATTCCTGTAGCACGGCTAAGAAAAGAAATATAGGGGGTTGACAACAACTCATCCCTACAAACCTGCCCCCTGACCCCCTGAAGGGGGAATAATGAGGGGAGCACAGCTGTGAATTAATAAAATCTTAGAAATAAACGTAATGGCTAATTTTTAGGTTTTTGGCAATATAAAGACTTAATTTGTAATTTAAACTTTGAAATTTATATAATTCGATTAATACTAAGTAATATGAACTAAATAATGTCGCATTATTGTATTAAAAAAAGAAAAGAATGGAACACGAATAAACGCTGATATAGCGGATTAAAAAACGGATTTTCATTATCTCCCGTTGGTCGCTGACCGCTGGTTCCGATAAATCGGAGTCAAAGATCAACGTAGTTAATGTTTTTAAATAAGTTATTTATTATCAGTCATGTTTACATGACTTAAATCAGTTTTCAATCCGTTTAAATGATATCCGTTTTTATCCGCTTAATCCGTAAAATCGGCGTTCTATTCTTTTTTAATTATACGACATTATATTTTTGTCCATTACATAAGTAGTTAAATTGCGGAGAAAAAAAATAGTAAGTTTATTTTACTAATCAAATTATATCAACGCACCATAATCCCCCACAATATTCCCGCTTTGGGCCTGCCTGCGGTAGGCAGGGACTAGAGAGTCGGGGATTAGGGGATGTTGCATAAATTAAAACTGAATGAAAAAATTTTATAACATAATATCATTAATACTTCAACCCTTGTTGATGCCAACTTATGGTATGTTAATACTCATCAATATTAATGTATTTGATGCATTACCATTAAACTGGAGGATTATTGCCATTCTTGGTACTCTTGTCTTTACAGGACTTGTGCCGGCAGCTCCAATTTTGTTACTTATGAGAAAAGGAGCAGTACACGATTTGTTTATTTCTCGTCGCGAAGAACGTACAATGCCTTATCTGTTTTCATTTCTAGCATATATTTTTTGGACTATGTTTTTGTGGCATACTTTACAACTTCCCTTGTTTATGGTTGCAATTGGAGTTGGAACATCATTGTCAATTTTACTGATTACATTTATCAATCTAAAATGGAAAATTAGTGCTCATTTATCCGGAATTGGCGGATTGGCTGGAGGTGTGTTTGGTATTAGCTACCGCATGGCTTATAATCCAGTTTGGCTGTTTGTTATAATACTTTTTCTATCAGCACTGGTTGCACTCTCGCGAATCGAATTAAAAGCACATACTCCCGGTCAGACTTTAGCCGGATTTTTACTGGGATTTATGTCAGTAATTATACCTTGTTTGTTTTTATAGTTACTTAGCCCCCTAGCCCCCTGAAGGGGGAATATTGAGATGGTATTCTGATCGTAAAAACAATGTTAATATATGTGAGTGCAACTATGTTATTACTTAGCACCATTCAAATTGATATAACAAATATTTTGATATAATTATGGTGAAAAATTGCTTATAAAATAAGAATATAGTCAGTTTTTTTTATAAATTAACTTCTAATTATGCCCCAAAACTCCCCCTTTAGGGGGTTGGGGGGCTGTGTAGTTATACAACTTTGTTATTACTCAGCAACATTCAAATTGACATAACAACGATTTTGGTATAAATTAAGGAATTAAATTGATGCGAAAAATAAAAAATAGTCAGTTTTTTATTGAATAAACTTTTATTGATGCCTCATAACTCCCCCTTCAGGGGGTTGGGGGGCTGATTAATTAATACAATTTTATATATTCACCCGTTATTTAAAACCCGCATTTTGGGATTTTAGAAGACTTAAAACTTAAAAAATGATTACTACAGACCAACTAAAAAATTTGTTGGAGCGCGAGATCGCGTTGAGGAGGTATCTTTGACATCGATTCAAAAAACATCCAAATAGAAGAAGAAGAATTACGCACTCAGGTTCCCGGATTTTGGGACGATGCCAAAGCTGCTGAAGCTCAAATGCGTAAAATAAAAGAACTTAAAAACTGGGTAACCGGTTATAGTGGAGTTAAAACAGCTGTTGATGAGTTGCAGTTGGCTTACGATTTTTATCGCGAAGAGGTGGCAACTGAAGAAGAAGTAGACGAAGCTTTTCGTCATGCTTATGAGCAGGTTGAGACCCTGGAAATGAAAAACATGCTTTCGAAAGAGGAAGATAAACTAGGGGCAGTTATAAAAATTGTGGCCGGTGCCGGTGGTACCGAAGCGCAAGATTGGGCTGATATGCTTTTTAGAATGTATCAACGCTGGGCCGAACGACAAAGTTACAAATGCGAAATAACGAACATTCAGGATGGCGATGAAGCCGGAATTAAAACCGTAACCATGCAAATTGAAGGCGAAATGGCTTATGGCTACCTGAAAAGTGAAAATGGTGTACATCGTTTGGTACGTGTTTCTCCTTTCAATGCTCAGGGCAAACGCATGACTTCATTTACATCGGTTTACGTGGTTCCACTGGTAGACGACACCATTGAAATTGAAATTAATCCGGCTAATTTAACCTGGGATACTTTCAGGTCGAGTGGAGCGGGAGGTCAAAATGTAAATAAAGTTGAAACTGGGGTTCGATGTCATTATAAGTTCCGTAACCCGGTAACCGATTTGATGGATGAAATAGTTATAGAAAACACCGAAAGTCGTTCGCAGTTTGGCAATAAAGACAATGCCATACGCTTACTTAAATCGCAACTTTACGAACTTGAACTCGAAAAACGACGTGCCGAAACAGCCAAAGTTGAAGCCGGGAAAAAGAAAATTGAGTGGGGTTCACAAATTCGCAGTTATGTATTCGATGACAGACGCGTTAAAGATCATCGCACAAACTATCAGACCTCGAACGTTGGAGCCGTGATGGATGGCGATATCGATGCTTTTATCAAAGCTTATTTGATGGAATTTACGGATTGAGAAATCAAATTTTTTTATTTAAAATTAAACGGGGAACTGATTGAGCAATTCAATAAGTTCCCCGTTTGGTATTGTATTTTATAATATTAAACTCTTCTTACTTCACCTCAAACTTATACACACAAACATGCTTATAAGTTTCGCCGGCTTTCAATACTGAGTTTGGGAAATTTGCATGGTTTGGTGCATCCGGATAGTTTTGAGTTTCGAGGGCAATACCTGTTCGATAGTTGTGTTTATCGCCGCGTTTGCCGGTATCAACTCCATTCATAAAATTACCACTGTAAAATTGGATTGCAGGTTGGTCGGTGCTTACTTTCATTACAATTCCGGTAGCAGGCTCGTATACTTCGGCAGCCAATGAAACTTCGCCCGCGCTTTTGTTCAAAACATAGTTATGGTCGTAACCTTTGCCGTATTTCAAGGCCAAAAAGTCTGTTTCAATGCGCTCTCCTATTACAGTTGGTTTTCTAAAATCGAGTGGAGTGCCGGTTAAGTCGGCAATTTCGCCGGTTGGTATTAACAACGAATCGGTTGGTGTATATTTATCGGCAAAAATGGTTAGTACATGCGAGTTGGTCGATTGAGCCGATGTTCCATGTAAATTAAAATAACAATGCGATGTTGGATTAAGAATGGTTGTTGAGTCGGTAGTAGCTTCATAATTTATGCTTAATTCGTTGCTTGAGCTAAGGCTATAAATTACTTTGATAGTCAGATTTCCCGGATAACCCTCTTCTCCTGCCGGCGAAAGATAAGTCATTTCGAGCGACTCTTCACCTTTATCATTTTTAAAAGGACGTGCACTCCAAACCTTTATAAAAAAGCCACCTGCACCCCCATGCAATTGATTTCCATTGTTGTTTAAGGTTAATTGATATGCTTTTCCGTCCAACGAAAATTGACCTTTACCAATGCGATTACCATAACGACCCACAATTGGTCCAGCAAATAAATCAGTCGCATTTAAATAGTCTTTAATCGATTCATATCCCCAAACCACATCTTTAAAATCACCATTTTTGGCAGGAACCCATAAACTAACTAAACGAGCACCATAATTAGTGATTTGAGCCGTCATACCGTTTTCGTTTTTCAAGGTATAAAGTGCTACTTTTTGATCAACAATGGTTGTGTCAAAATTGCTTTGGGGCAAAAGCTGAACAGATGTTTTTTTACTTGTACAAGCACTGATAATTAGTGCAATAAGAGTCAGAAATAAAATTGTTTTTTTCATTTTGAATATTGATTTTGAATTGATAGATATAATACAAAATTACAAAAAAAATCCCACAAACAATTCATTTAAAATATATTGAGTTGCATGTAGGATTTTTTAAATGTTATACCGAATAAGTAATTTTACCAGAAATACCAGTAAAAAGCAGCACAAGCAGCAACTACTCCAAGCGAGGCAATTACATCCCACTTGTTCCAGCTTTGTTTGATTAGCGTTTTGTAATCGCCGGTAAACGTGATAAACTCAATTTGCTCTGCTGTTGGTTTTTTAGTGAAAAATGACACAAAAACCATAAACAACATAATAAATACCAGCAACCAAATTTCAAATATAAGCCAATTGGTATGCCAAAACCAGGTTGTTGATTCCCAGTACCAGCCAGTCATTACATCTTTTCCTGTATTTGTAAAAATATTAGTGAGCAAACGTGCCATGCCAATCAAAAAACCAACGATTAATCCTGCTTCGCCCGCTTTTGGAGTAATTTTCTTAGAGAAAATTCCCATCACAAATACAGCTACCATAGCCGGAGCCAGTAGCGATTGAATGCCTTGCAGGTACGAATACAAACTACCGAGACTCATCATAACCGGAATCCAACCAATACCAAGTACAACTACTACAATTGTTGCAATTCGACCTACCAAAACATAAGTATCTTCGCTCTTGTTTTTGAACATAGGCTTGTAAAAGTCTTCGGTAAACAGCGTGGCGCATGAGTTGAAAAATGCAGCCAACGAAGCCACCAAAGCCGAAATAAAGCCAATAGTTACAATTCCTTTTACGCCGGCTGGCAATACAAACTTAACCATTGCACCAAAAGCAGTATCGGGATTATCCAATGTAAAACCACTATCGGGACGAGCAGCCAACGCAGCAGCTACCATGCCCGGAATAAGGAACATAAACACGGGTAATAATTTGAAATAACCCGCAGCAATTGTACCTCTGCGTGCACGTTTCATTACTACATCGCTCGATTCGCCTTTTGTTTGTCCCAATACACGTTGTACAATGTGTTGGTCGGTAGCCCAATACCAAAAACCAATAATCGACGCTCCGATAAATACCCAGAAACCGGGATAATCGTCGTACAATGGGTCACCCGTTTCGAGGTGGAACATGTGGTTTGTGCCATAAGCAACACCATCGGCTCCTACATTTAATGTTTTCGAATATTCAATCATAGCAGTCCAACCGTCAGTAATACTTCCGCCTCCAAGTGCTGACAATCCTAAGAAAAGCACCAGAAACGAACCAATAATCAGAATTGGTGTTTGAATCGCCGATAATGTCATCACTCCTTTCATTCCGCCCAACACAGTGAAAATTCCTGTTAAAACTATCAAGCCGATAGCGCCGTACCAAAAAGGCAGTCCTAACAGACTTTCCATAAAAATACCGCCTGTAAATGCCGTAACACTCACTTTGGTAAGTACATAAGCAATAAGCGTAATGATGGATAACCACGAACCTGTAGCTGGTGTGTAGCGGTTTTTAAGGAAATCGGGCATGGTAATAATTTTGCCCAATTTTACATTCATCAATTGGTAAAATGGCACAAAAAGCCATCCCAAAATAAGAATCATCCAACCCTGCATTTCCCAGTGCGCCATACCAACACCGGCTTTTGCACCCGTTCCAGCAAGTCCTACAAGGTGTTCAGAGCCAATATTGGCTGCAAAAATTGCTGCACCAATAATATACCAAGGCTCCCCTTTTCCGAAAAGGTAATCTTCGCTGTTAGCACCTTGTTGCTTGCGTTTATCTTTTTGTACCGAGCGCCATACAGCCCATGTTACTCCTAAAATTCCGACCGCGATAATTACCCAGTCGAGCCAAATAAATTCCTGTGAATTCCAATTCATAATATTTAATTTACAATTTATCTATTTACCATTTACGATTTAAGATTTAAGAAAATAATTTCTATTTTCTACTCTTATCCCCTCTCCTCAAGGAGAGGGGGCAGGGGGTGAGGTTTTAAGAAAACAATTCTTTTTCGGTAAACTGACCTATTTTTTGGTAGTTTGCATATATCTCCAAATACAATTTGTGATTTTCGGCATTTGGATAAAATTCCTTGGCAAAGCCTTGTCCCATTGCATTTTGCGCATCTTCTACTTTGGCGTAAAC
>CAMBSB010000219.1 GCA_945870155.1 Paludibacter jiangxiensis
CTGATAAATAGCGATAACAATCTTCATCTGTTGAAAATGCTTTGTGAAACTTTATTGAATTCACACCTAAAAATTGATTTCGTTGATTCATGCTACAAAAGTAGCAATTATAAAAATAGTGGGCGGTCTAAGCGCCTATACCAATAAAAAAAATATCAAAACATACATAATTTATTATTATTGGATTGAAAATAAAAAGACCAATTTAGATATTTATTCTAAATTAGTCTTTTTATTTTGGATTAAGTTTGAACTTTCAATCAATATAAATGGCAGTTGAAATTTTATTAGCCACATCTTCACCTTTCAAATCAGCTACAATTTTTAATGCGAATTGTATGGAAACTCCAGCTGCTTTTGCTGTAAAAAATGAACCTGAATGGACCATTTTATTTGATGAAATAATAGCATTTAATAGTTTATTTTCAAACCCAGGATAGCATATCGCTTCTTTGTTTTCGAGCAAACCCATTTCACCTAAAATTGACGGAGCTGCACATATAGCTGCAATGTTCTGTTTTTTAGCAGCTTGACTTAGAATCAAATCTTTTAAGCCCTGGTGTTTGCTCAAATTGCTTGTTCCGGGCATTCCTCCCGGCAGGAATATCAGAAATTGTTCTGAAAAGTGTACCTCATCAAAAATAATATCTGCTAATACACTAACATTGTGCGCACCAACTACTTCAAGTTTGTTTGTAATAGAAACAGTAATAACTTCTATATCAGCTCTTCGAAAAATATCGATAGGTGCTATGGCTTCAATTTCTTCAAAACCTTCAGCCAAAAATAGATAGATTTTCATGGATATTTAATTTATTAATTCGTTTAATTGAAATTTGGAATTGAAATTTTGTTATCAGTTATAGTCTTACCTCTGCCACTTCCCTCTTTACAATGTTTAAAATGGCTTAACTGTTTAAATGCAACAAAAATACATATTTGTTTCGATATTAATCAAAAGAAGAGTCATCAAAAAATATCTTTAAAGAACTTTTGGTACATAATATTCAGAAAATCAATCGACAATAATTATAAATTTTAAAAAATCAGTTTTGAAATCAATTACTGTTTTGATATTTCAAAAATCCTTCCTATATTTGCACCCGCTAAAGCGAAGTTTTGGAAGTTTGGGTGAGTGGCTGAAACCACCAGTTTGCTAAACTGACGTACGGGCAACCGTACCACGAGTTCGAATCTCGTAGCTTCCGCCAAAAGGTATAGCCAAAAAGCGACACCAAAATGACAAACCCTACAAAATCAACGTTTTGTAGGGTTTTTTCATCACTTAATACTTATATTTTTTTTGTTATTTTGAAGATGAAATTTGGCTCACCCCCTAAAAGTTCCTGCGTGAATAAATATAATTTGGGTCTACTTATAAGCTGTAAATATGTTGTTTAGTTAAGCATTTGCAATGAAATAAGGGAAAAACAAGAGGTGAAAATTCATACTACTAAGGGTTAAGACCACCAGACGCAATACTCCCCTCCTTGGAGGCAGGGCTGTTAAACTAAGAGTTTAAAAGGCTGAAAGCGTGACATATACTTACTCCCCCTCGTTTGTAACGAGGGGTTAATGGTCAAGCGTTTGTAACGTTAAATAGGGTATAACTAAAGTTTTAGAAGCAATAATATGTTATCAGAAAATTACCGAATTGAAAAACAAAAAACGGATTATTACCTTACATTTACTTAACTGATTGGGTTGATGTTTTTATTTCTTTGTTCTAAACAAATAACCAGCAAGCCCTCGTTATAAACGAGGGGGGAGAAAGTGGGGAAAGTTTTGGGTAAGTGAGAGAGCAAAAGTTGGATAAAATATTTATTTTCTCTCGTAAAATGAACAAAAAGACCAAAAAATATGTTTTACAACATAAAAAATACAATTTTCGGTCTCTCCTTTTTCTATATTTTTGTGTTGTTGAAATAAATCGATATAAGTTATAATAAAGTTTAATAAGTTACTATAAGTAAAATATCATATACAACCGGGATAGGAGATGAAAAAAGCTCCGCCGGTAGGTAGCGGAGCTGAAAATTCAAAAAATTATTCTTGCTCTTTGGTCAAAGTTTCAGTTGCGATAGTTGTAGTAGACAGCGCAGCTGATTCTTTTTTTATAGCCTGATTAATTTTTCGGGTGAACTTAGCACTTTGTTTGGCCCGATATTGAGCATATAATACTTCTATCTCTGTGACCAGTGGTTTGTAATCATATAAAGTGTTGGTTACTGTTGCAAGTTCTATTGCACTCAGAAGATTATTTACACTTTCTTCAATTATTTTCCGCACATTTAATGATTTAATTTTTCTTCGCGATATCATATCATTGTTACGCAAATTTGAATTATCATCAATACGCTTTTTTACCACTTCAAGTTCAGTAATATATACATCTAAACCTAAAGCTTTCGAAGCATTTTTTAATTCCTCTGTCGATTTGATACTGATTAAGAAATTGCTGATTTCTGTTTCAAACTCAATCACATTAGATTTATAAATCTTCGAAAAATTTATTTTTACTAAGTTTTGCAACAAAAGTAAATCATCAAGTAATGTTGATATTTTACTCTGTTTTGCAGCATTGAATTGTGTGTTTATAGCCATTGCCAAACTTAATGCCAATTTTCTGTCGTCTTCAATTTTTCCCGACAAAGGATGACGAATACGAGGATTGTTTATAGACACCAAATGCGCTTGCTGCATCTTAAGTATTTCAAAAAAAGGTTTAACACCTATTACTTCCGGATCAAATTTTTCAATTAATTCCAAAAGTTTTCTCACCATTAACGTAAATTCTTTTATTTTTAATGATGAGATTTTTCGATAAAATGTTATCTTCATAATTATGAAAATTATGACAACAAACTTTTTAGCTGTAAAATATTAAATAATTCAATGAAATACCTACCTTATTCAAGTATTATTTTTCTCTCCTACAGCACGCTTGCTGTCTGATTAGGATTCAACAATATGAAGAATCCGTTGCAAATATACTAATAATTATTTAATAACATAATAATTACAAAAAAATTTTTATTTTCTGATTTATTTTTACTTTTTACATAGTCAATAAATTCCGGATAATATATTTTACTCTTACTTGTTGTTTGTATAAACTGTTGTAAATAAGGTGATAAATATATTTTTACCATCGTGAGTTTATAAATTATTATTTTATTTTTCTCTAAAAAAAATAAAATATAATTTTCAAAATATTTTGTTTTAAAGTTTATTGTTGAGTTTAATATTAGAAACTTGTCGCTTAAACAGACAAAATTTTGCTGATTGATTCAAACTTTTAAGTTGATTCTATGATAAGTCAAACTGAAAACTTTGTATGACGATAAAAGTTTTAGTATTTGTTAAATATATATATATGTCCTCATTAAAGCTCTTAGCAAATTGTAAGTTGAAATTCATTCTATTTAATTCATGCGAATCAGGAGTTGATTTGCATGTCAACTAACTCATTAGCAGTAATTTGTAATTTATTGATCCCGAATGGGATTTAATTTTCATAACCATAGCTTAGTGAAACCTAAGCTATGGTATTAAGATACAAAGCGTAAGAACTCTATTTCTTTCTCACATCTCGTTGACCTGCGGTTCTGATAATTCAGCCTTTTAGGCTGCAATCATATATTTTCAACTACTTATTGGCATATTTCATATTATTCCGGATCTTCATGTTAATAGCTTTTATTATTTTCGAATATTATAACACTTTGCAGCCAGCTAAGTGCCTCTCCTCAGAAAGAGCAACCAACTATCAATAAGCAAAGGGAGATTACTAGGGTTAGTTTGATTCAATACAACAAGACAAGTCGACTATTTTCAATTTAAATTGATAGCTTTCATCTCATTCAACTGACCT
This sequence comes from Paludibacter jiangxiensis, assembly GCA_945870155.1. Classification (GTDB taxonomy): domain Bacteria; phylum Bacteroidota; class Bacteroidia; order Bacteroidales; family Paludibacteraceae; genus Paludibacter; species Paludibacter jiangxiensis_A. The sequence continues at coordinate 3,875 of CAMBSB010000219.1, forward strand.
GATATGAATACAAATGATTACCTGCATCCCTATCAACCAACCATATCTAATTACAATTGATAAACTGTAGCCTTTTCAACCGACCATATATTATTACAATTGATTACCTGCATCCCTATCAACCAACCATATATTATTTCAATTGATTACCTGCATCCCTATCAACCAACCATATATAATTACAATTGATAAGCTGTAGCCTTGTCAACCGACCATATATTATTACAATTGATTACCTGCATCCCTATCAACCAACCATATCTAATTACAATTGATAAGCTGTAGCCTTGTCAACCGACCATATTTAATTACAATTGATAAGCTGTAGCCTTGTCAACTTAATAAAAATAATTACAATTAATAACTACCATTCCTTACTTACTCCCCCTCGTTTGTAACGAGGGGTTAATGGTCAAGCGTTTTTAACGCTAAGATAGGGTATGACTAAAGTTTTAAAATCAAATAAAATGTCATCAGAAAATTACCGAATTGAAAAACAAAAAACGGATTATTACCTTACATTTACTTAACTGATTGGGTTGATGTTTTTATTTCTTTGTTCTAAACAAATAACCAGCAAGCCCTCGTTATAAACCTTACTCCCCCTCGTTTGTAACGAGGGGTTAATGGTCAAGCGTTTTTAACGTTAAATAGGGTATAACTAAAGTTTTAGAAGCAATAATATGTTATCTGAAAATTACCGAATTGAAAAACAAAAAGCGGATTATTACCTTACATTTACTTAACTGATTGGGTTGATGTTTTTATTTCTTTGTTCGAATCAAATAAACAACAATCCATCGTTTCAAACGAGGGCTAGAAATATTATAAGATTTAAACCTTGCCTGCCGCAGGTAGGCACAAAAGACACATTAGAACAATTATTTGTTGATTAAGATATTACAATTTCGTTAAATTTAAATACCGATAGGTATTTGCCTATTGTGCTCTATATTATATATTTTCACATTTATTTTCTTACTATTGTGCCTATTCTTGGCGAGCCAAGCGGCAAAGCCGAGCGGTGGTTTAATTGATTTTTACCTTGCTAGTAGGGACACAAAAGTTTTAAAACGAATATGTATATTACTTGACTAATGTGGATAAGCTATTTCTTATAATAAGGAGTTTAGCATTTTTGTTTTAAATATTCATCCCATATTTGTCCTGTAAACGAATTATGTTTTTTATTTGCTGGTTACAATTTGTTAAAAACAAATAACCAGCAACCCCTCGTTGCAAACGAGGGGAAGGTGAGAGGTGATAATTACAATTAATAACTTCCATTCCTTTCTACCGACCATATTAAAATACGAATGATTTGTTGTTTGTATTAAATCATACAATCCCCTTAAACCAATATGCATTTCTTTTTCCTTTTAACTCTTTGTACGGATATAAACAATTGTACATATCTATATATGAATTAAAATACAAAAACCCGGCAAATTCCTGATATATTGTTTAATTAGCTTAAATTTATTTTATGTCATATTAGCATCTGTTTTTTGCAACAAGTTTCTAAACTTCTAAATTTGAAGATTATACAAGTTGTGATTTTCAAACATCCTCAATATTAACTAAATTAACTCTCAATTAATACCTGAAATCTCAAAAAAAACAGTATTTTTGTGTCGTAAAACATAAAATAAGCAAAATACATTGTTTAAAATCAATAGTTTTTTTGTTTTATTTTTATACTTGTTGTTATTCCTGTATGGGACTGACGAACATTGTCATGTTAAGTATTCAGGGTTTTTATTCGTTGTAAATGGTTAAGAGCAAAGAATAAAGAGCAAAGAGATGATGTGATGATGTGATGATGTGATGATGTGATGATGTGATGATGTGATGATGTGATGATGTGATGATGCGATGATGTGATGATGTGATGATGTGATGATGTGATGATGTGATGATGTGTTGATGTGATGATGTGATGATGTGATGATGTGATGATGTGATGATGCGATGATGTGATGATGTGATGATGTGTTGATGTGATGATGAAATAATACAAAATTGTCTAATATCATAAATAGCTTGTCTTTCAACCTGCTCTCCCCCTCGTTTGTAACGAGGGGTTAATGGTAAAGCGTTTGTAACGCTAAAATTACCTTAAAATTGACAAAAGCGAGTTTATTTCTTTGTTAGTAACAAATATCCATCAAGCCCTCTCCACGATAGACTTCGGCCTTAGCTCTCCACGAACGCTATCGGGAACAAACGACGGGGAGAAAGTTAATAAATCAGCAGTATTAAAAAACTCTATGTAACTTCGTGAAACTCCTGGTGAACAAAGTAACACCAAGTACAAGATATTTTTGGCAGTGGGGTTTTTCACTATCTTTGCAGGCAAAGAAGTAAACGTATGTAGTGGCAAAAACGAGCTATTGAACTTAAAATGCACTGTAGCTTAGTTCAACAAAATGTAATTATGAATGTATGAAAAGTACAAGACAAGAATTGCTTAATGCAATAAAAAAAACGATTATATCTATTGATAAAAACGGAAAGGTTATACTCTATGGGTCACAAGCTCGTGGAACGGCCAACAAGAACTCTGATTGGGATTTGCTAGTATTAATTGATAAATCTAAAATTGAGGCCGAAGATTTCGATCGTTTCTCCTATCCACTTGTTGAGTTAGGTTGGACAGAAGGCGAACAGTTTAGCCCTAAACTTTATACATTCAACGATTGGCAAAAACGAAGCTTCACTCCGTTTTATAAAAATATCGAAAAGGAAGGAATTGTATTATGAGCGACCTCACCCCGTCCCTCTCCAAATGGAGAGGGAGAAAATGGATTTTTAAAATTTAATTGAAGAAAGAGATGCTGTAGTTTACTACAGGATTCAAAAATCAAAAGATACATTAAATGAAGCAATTGGAATTGCGCAACTAAAATATTGGAATGCAGTAACAAATCGACTTTATTATGCCTGCTATTATATTACTTCTGCATTGCTGATTAGCGATGGACACTACGCTCAAACTCATTCCGGTGTAATAAGGCTTTTTGGATTGCATTTTGTTAATACGGGTTATGTTACCAAAGTACAATCTAAACTATATTCAAAACTATTCGAAATGCGGCAAACTGGCGATTACGATGATTTATATAATATATCAGAAGAAGATATAGAGCCATTAATTGAACCCGCAAAACTTTATATTCAAGAAATTGAAAAGTTGATATTAAGCAAAAAACTATTGATGTGATATTTCAAAAAAGTCTAAAGGATATTTTCTAAAGTCTCTAAATAGCTTATCTTTCAACTTACTTAATGAAATTATTATAATTCTTTTACTTAATTCGTGAACCAAAGGTTAGCATACCTGCCTCTGCCTGTGGTAGATAAATGCGGTATGTAGATCCGGAAGGCAGGGGGGAAATTGGGTGAAAGTGTTAGAACGATTGTAACGCAAAAATTCTTTGTTACAAACAAATAACCAATTCCCCCTCGTTACAAACGAGGGGGAGTTGGAGAAAACCTGGAGAAAGGAAATTGGGTGAAAGTGTTAGAACGATTGTAACGCAAAAATTCTTTGTTACAAACAAATAACCAATTACCCCTCGTTACAAATGAGGGGGAGTTGGATTTTCGCTGATTAAGCGGATGTAAATAAACGGATTTATATATCGCTTTCAGCGATATGATTTTCAGACACTTGCATCTTAATCCTCACCGATTTATCGGGGAAAAATCCTTTTTCTTTTATCCGTTATTTTCCGCTAAATCAGCGAAAATCAGCGTTCTATTAAAGCTTTTAAATAGTACATTAAATAATTCCATTGGTATAGGCGCTTAGACCGCCCACTATTTTTATAATTGCTACTTTTGTAGCATGAATCAACGAAATCAATTTTTAGGTGTGAATTCAATAAAGTTTCACAAAGCATTTTCAACAGATGAAGATTGTTATCGCTATTTATCAGAGTT
>CAMBSB010000220.1 GCA_945870155.1 Paludibacter jiangxiensis
ATAATGTGCTGGGCAACATCGTTTTTGAACAAAATTTAAACAACGGTTTAACTGCCTACTCAATTCCGGCAGCCGGACTAAATAAAGGAGTATACATTTTAACGCTTCAAATGGACGGGGAAAAATACTCTCAAAAACTAATTTTACAATAAAATCATCAAAAAAAACAATCTATTATGTCAAAAAAAATATTTCTGATATCGATAATTACTTTGGGTTTTTATACTTCAATATTTTCTCAGAATGTGTTATTTTCAGAAAATTTTGAAACTCCCTTGAAATGGAAAGCATCAAGCAATGCAAATGGTTTAATGACTTTTGAAAAAGAGAACTCAGAAAGTATAATGAAAGTAGAAGCTTTTGAAGGAAAAGAATTTCAGGTAAAAATTAAAGTACCTGAAATTCAGCTCGCTACTAAAAAAATTTCAATACAATATGATTTTTATCTCAACGATGTTTATAACTCTCAGGTTTTATTCGGCGATAGCCCAAACAGGTTGTGGGTAATTACAGAAAAGAACAAAAACCTACGCTTGGCTGGCGAAAGCATTCAGATGGCCGATGGTGCTAAATTCTTAAATGCTTCACCCGATGCTTGGCATAAAATGTTCATTAGCTATGATATACAAAGCAAATTGGCAACATTCACACTTGATGGAAAATACTCAAAAGTGGTCGACCTCAATCAACAACCCGATAAATCATATCAATTTGTTCCAACTACTGTTATAATTAAGTCTCTTAAAGGCGGAGTTATCAAAGTAAAAGCATTTAAAATTACTGAATTGCAATAAAACCAAAAAATCAAATAGAAATGAAAAAACTACTACTTTTTGCCGCTGTTACACTATGTGCAGCACAAATATTTTCGCAAACAACATACAATGTAAGTTCTGCGGGTACAAACAGCGGAACATCCTGGACAACAGTGAGAGCCGCCATTGCAGCTGCTTCGTCGGGCGATATTATTCAAATTGCCGCAGGTACTTTTACCGAGAAAAATATAATATGGACTACTCCAAAATCACTTACAATAAAAGGAGCAGGTATAAATCAAACCATTATGCAAGCCGATGCAACAACTACCATTACACAGGCTAATGATTGTGCTGTATTCAAACTGGATGGTTTATATCCAACCGGAATTACGCTTAATATTGAGGATATGACCATTCAAAACGGATACAACAATTACAGTGGTGGTGGTATTCGTTTAGTGAACACCGGAACACAGGCAAATGCACCGACAATCAATCTGAAAAATCTGAAAATTGCATCCAACAGGGCTTCTTATGGTGGCGGTGTGTATGTGCAGGGAGCTGCCATAGTAAGTCTCGAAGGATGTTTTGTAACCGGAAATACGATGACAAACAGTGCAAATATGGGTGGAGGTATGGCCGTGTCTCCAGGTGCCGGATTTGTAGCTGCTGTAACCGTAAAAAACAGTACCATAGCCAATAACACTTCTGCTGGAAATGGGGGCGGAATTGTTATAAACTGCGGCGCAAACGGAGCTACTACTGCTGCAAATTATCTATGGATTGAAAACTCAACCATTTATGGAAACACGACAAGTAATGCTGCAAAAATTGGGGGAGGTGTTTATTTTAAAACATGTGCAAGCGGACAAGCTACCCCTCCAACTTTTACGCTTACCATGAATCATTGTACCATTGCAGGTAACACCACCAATGCAGCAACAGGGGGTGATGGCGTTTGTGTCGAAAACTCAGGTGGTTATGCAACTACAGTGGTGATGAACAACAGCATTGTTTTGGGCAATAGTGGTTCAACATCCAATGTTTCGCAGATAGGAGTTAACCATGCATCGTTGGCCGGAAACGGAAAAATCACAAATGGAGGAATAACCAATAGTATATTCGGCATTATTGCCAGTGGAACATGGGCTACTACCACTATCAACAACAAACTGGATGCCGTGATTGCCGATCTTGCTTTTGCCGGCTCATTATCGACTGATGCTGTTCCGGTACTGAAGATTGGTTCATCGAGCATTGCTAAAAACTATGTGACTGCGAATGCAATTTCGTTGCTAACCGACCAATTGGGCAACACACGCGATGCTAATCCGGATGCCGGTGCTTACGAGTTTGTTGATTTGGGAACTTCGGTAAGTACCCCAAAGGAGCCTGAAACGATAACATTAAGAGGCCGTACAATTTATTTTAATGCAACTCCCGCTAAAGTTGAGATTTTTAACCTGTCGGGTAGTTTGGTAAAAGTTTTGGTCAGACCTGAAACCGTACTTATGCCAGATAATGCGGGCGCATACATTGTAAAAACACATACAATGCAAGGTGTTCGTAATCAAAAGATTATTATCAATTAAAACCACAAAACACCTCTTTTTTTCTTTATTACGTAATACGCTGAAACTCCTTATTTGAAAATGTTAATGCAAATCTATTTTGCCATTAGCTGCTCTCTCTATGTCTAATTATGAATTAAAAAACCGGATTGTACAGATTCAACTTTTCTGATTTGTCAATCAAATTTTATGAATAAATTGAAATAAATATGAACATTAAAAAATTACTATTTATTGTAGCAGCTACTATATGGGCAGCACAAATATTCTCAGCAACAACCTATACCGTAAGTTCAAATGGCACAAACAGCGGAACTTCATGGACAACAGTTAAGGCTGCAATTACAGCTGCATCGTCTGGTGATATAATTCAGGTTGCCGCAGGTACATTTACCGAAAAAAACATCACATTAAACGCTGTGAAGTCGCTTACTATACAGGGAGCTGGGATGAATCAAACAGTCATTCAAGCTGATGCTTCTACATCAATTACTCAGGCAAATAACTGTAGTGTATTTAATCTGGATGGTACATATACTACCGGTATTACTATTACCTTACAAGATATGACTATTCAGAATGGCTACAATGCTTTTAATGGCGGCGGTATACGTTTGGTCAATACAGGCACACAGGCAAATGCACCAACTATCAATCTAACAAATCTGAAAATTTCGGCTAACAGAGGAATTTTTGGTGGTGGTATTTATATTCAAGGGGCTGCTGCTGTAACTGTCGATGGCTGTTATATAACAGGCAATACAATGACATCCAGTATTAATAATGGTGGTGGTATCGCAGTTGCACCTGGTGCAGGATTCGAAGCCAATCTAACGATAAAAAGAAGTACAATTTCAGGTAATGTTTCCACAGGAAATGGTGGAGGAGTTGCAATTATTTGTGGTACGAATGGAGCAAATGCAGCAGCAATTAATTCATTATGGATTGAAAATTCTACAATTTATAATAATAGTTGTACTACAAGTGCAAAATATGCATCGGGAATTTATTTTAAAACATGTTTAAGTAACAGTGGTACGAATGTTTCACACACCAATAAACTCACAGTGAATCATTGCACTATCGCAAATAATTCAACAAATGCAGGAACAGGGGGTGATGGTATATGTTTTGAAAATAGTGCCGGTTTTGCTACCACTTTTGTTATGAATAACAGTATAGTAATGGGTAATAGTGGCTCTACATCCAATGCTTCACAGGTTGGCGTAAATCATTCTTCAACAACGGGCAATGGTAAAATTACGGCAAGTCCAGTTATAACTAATAGTATTTTTGGGATAATTGCCAGTGGTGGCTGGGTTGCCGGTACGAATGTATCCCACAATGAAATAACCGGGACAGCAACTATGGCTTTTGCCGGTTCATTATCTTCCGATGCAACTCCTGTACTCTTGATTGGATCGGGAAGTGCTGCCAAAGATTGGGTAACAACCAATTCGTTGTCACCAGCATTAAGCACCGATCAAATTGGGAATCCACGTTATAATTCAATCGCCGATGCAGGAGCGTACGAATATAATAATGGAAGTCTGGCTATTGCAACTTCAGCCACTTCGGGTGGTACTGTGACTTCAGGTACAGGTAATTTTGCTTCGGGTGCTTCGACTACATTGGTAGCAACAGCTACAGGAAGTAATGCCTTTGCCAATTGGACTGAAAATGGAGTAGTGGTTTCGACAAACGCTTCTTATACATTTACAGTTACGAGAGCTCGCACTTTAGTTGCTAACTTTACGGTACAGTACAATGTGCAGACAGCTAATGATGGAAATGGAAGTGTTACTGGTGCGGCAACTGTTGCTTCAGGTAACCCTGTAACATTGACTGCAACACCGAATGCCGGATATGCGTTCAGTGCATGGACAGTAACTGCCGGAACAACACCTTCCATCTCTACTACAACAAACCCATTGACATTTACTCCTTCTGCCGATTGTACCATTTCTGCCAGCTTTGTAAGCATTACGGCGCTGACACCAACGGTTACTTATGCACGTACAGCGAGTACTATCGATGTGTTGGTTACTAATCCAACTGGTTATGCAGGAACATTGACTTATAAAGTTTTGGATGGTAGTAATAATATCCTTGCCACAGGCGTTTCAGCTACTTCATTGCCAGAAACAGCAACACTGGCTTATTCTGCTACAGGTTTGTCCGCCAATAGCTCCTATACTTACAAAGTTGTAGCGGTTATTAATGGCACCATCAATTCGGCAACAGCTACACTTACAGCCCTGACACGGAAACACGTCAACGGTTCGGTACAGGTAATCGATGACTTTGAAGATGGCAATACAATGGGTTGGCTTAACCAAAGTGCCGTAACATTGACAGTGCCTTATACAAATACAGTTACAGGTGGTATTAATTCTTCAACGAACTGTGCAAAAGTTAATATCCCTGTTAGTAGTGTATCCTATGCAGGATTCCTTAATACTCTTGAACGTTTCGAAGTCGGACCTAATGCTCCTTATCAATATCTGCATATCAAAATGTACAGAGATGCCGACAATGGTAAACTTGCTTTGACTTTCATGAAACGTAATGACATTACACTGGCTCAATTGTCATCAGCTGAGACGCTAACTGTTTCTACGGTATCAGCATCTGGTCCCTGGGTGGATTATGTTTTTGACCTAAAGAATGCAGCTTATACCACAGACAAAACGTTTTTTGGGTTTTACATCAAACCGGATTTCACATCTCCGTCAAATACGGGCGTTGAAACAAACTGTTTTATAGATGATGTCTATTTGAGTAACGATGCTACGCCTGCCACGACCAATATTACTATTCCGATAACAATATCGACTGGTACGGGTGGAACCGTTTCTCAAACCTCAAATACATATTTATCAGGCGAAAATGCAACTGTTGTTGCTACACCAAACTCCGGTTACCAATTCGTAAATTGGACCGAGGGTGGCTCACCTGTTTCAACAAATGCAAGTTATACGTTCACAGTTTCAGCAAATCGAACATTGGTAGCAAACTTTGAAGCAGCCACTACTATCAGCTCGGGAATTACCAATGCAAGTTCAATAATTGATAACTCAATCGTAACCGTTGCTTCCGGAGCCGAACTTACAGTTGGTGCCGACAAAACGCTGAAATCGGTTACCGTAGCTGCCGGTGGAAAAATCACATTGTCGGCTGGTGCGCTTACTGCCACCAATGGCATTACCCTCGAGAGCGATGCTAACGGTACAGCTACTATGTTGCAAAGTGGAACGCTGACCGGAACTTTCATTGCAAAACAATACTTGGGTTCTGCTCGTAACTGGTATGTGTCGAGTCCGGTTTCGAATGCACCTTCGCCATCAAGCAATATGGATTATTATTATGAATATGTAGAAGCTGGCACAAACAACCCAGCCGGACAACCGGGCAGTTCTACGGCTTATTGGAAAGGTTTAGCTAACGGAACTACCATGGAAGTAGGCAAGGGATATATCGCAAAATCGAATGCTGGTGGTACTGTACAATTTAGCGGTACGCCAAACAATGGCGATATCACAACAGCTTTTAATCTTACACGTAATGATACCAAAGGAAAAGGTTTTAACTTAGTAGGCAATCCTTATCCGTCGTACCTCGACTGGGTGGATGTTGCAGCAGCCAATCCTAATTTAGATAACACCTATTATTATCGCACCAAGAACAGTGCGAGTGGCTATACCTTTGTAACATGGAATGGTGCAGGCTCTAACTATGTGGTAAGCAATGGATCACTTCCTGTGAATACAACTGTTACCCGCTATATTCCACCAACACAAGCTTTCTGGGTACGGGTGAAGAGCAATACAAGTTCTACTGCTATGAACTTTACCAACACCATGCGCGAGCATCGCGACGATAACGGTAACCTGATGAAAGCCAAAAGGCAAGATACACGCATCGGCGTAAGGTTACAATTGCAAAACGGTAGGGAGACCGATGAATTGTTGATTTATCAGGACGAAGCAGCAAGCAACAGTTACGATGCCTTTGACTCGCCAAAAATGATGAACAACAGCAGTATAGTGCCCGACTTGTACAGCAAAGTTGGCGATGAGCGATTAGTTATTAACGGACTGAATGCAATTACTGATAATACCGAAATGCCATTGGGCTTTAGCCTGAATGCAGCCGCCTCATTAAAATTGAAAGCAACCGAAATGTGTAATTTCCCTATCGGAACGCGTTTGTATCTACTCGACAAAGTGGAATCGACACAAGTAGAATTGCTGCCCGAAACAGAATATGCTTTCAAAACAACAACAGCTACTACCAACAACGAAAGTCGTTTCAGTTTGCTTTTCCGTACACCGGGCGCTACAACAGGTATTGAAAAAACCGAAAAAGACATGACACAGGTATTTGTAAATGCAGCCAATCAAATCACGATTATTGCACCAGTGAAAAGCAATTATGCCATTTACAACGCTGTAGGACAGTTAATTGAAAACGGAATATTGAATTCAAAATTCATAATTCATAATTCAAAATTAAATGCAGGCGTTTATATGGTGCAAGTTTGTGAGAATGGTAGAAGTAACTCAACCCGTGTTATCTTAAATGGTAAATAATAACTGAAAAAATAGTAAATGATATTATGGAAACAAAGAAAAAATATATCAAACCTCGTATCGAAATCATTTTTCTCGATAACGAAATCTCATTAGCATTACAATCAGCTCCACCAGCTGGCCCAAGCGAAACATTTAATAGCGTTCAAAGTCCGTTTAAACAGGAATCAGGTTTAGTTTAACAATATAGTTTTTTAAGGTAAGTAATTACACCCCGCACCAAGGCAAGTCAGAATTGCAGTGTTGTGGGGTGTTTATTTGTTTATTATGTGAAGTTTAAATTCGACAATGCGTATAATGGGATAACTGTTACTTTGGGATAGCTTGAAAAAGGCTCAAGACTAAGGCGATAACCAAAATCGCAGTTTTTTAGTTCAATAAATTTGTACATGCTTTGCATTGACCCCGACTTACTTGCTTTTACTTCTACGGGGTAAATTTTCCCATCTTTAGTAATTACAAAATCCACTTCGGCTTGTGCATTTCGTTCGGTGCGTTGCCAGTAATAAAGTTCAGGCTTTTTAAGATAACTACTGTATTTAATAAGTTCCAACCCGGCAAAAAC
>CAMBSB010000221.1 GCA_945870155.1 Paludibacter jiangxiensis
AATTTAAATACAAATATAACATGAAATATATATTGAAATTGATTGCTCCGTTCATTTTAATCCTATTTATTTTCAGCTCATGCGAAAAGGATAGTGATTTATTGAACTACGGACAAGATATGACGCCAACTGGTTTGAATGTAGAATTAAGAAAAACATCTTATCCGCCATTTATTATTGGTGAAAAAATAGAATTTTCATTTGCAGCTGGTTCAGCTACTGAAGGAAAGTTAAAACAACTTGAAGTAATTGCTTCAATAGCTGGTGCGGTAGGTACAAAACTTGACTTACAAGGTCGATTTTTTAACTGGAGTACAGGCATGGATGATGTGTACACAGCATTTAAAGATACGTTGACCATAGGCAATAAGACAATTGGTAATTATGTTGATACTATTGCTGCAACTGCACGTTATACTTATGTTATACCAGCAGAGGCACTAGGTAAAAATATCTCATTGACTTTCAAAGTTTCTACAGCTTCAAAAACGGTTTCACAAACAGTAGACTACACGGTTAGTAATATTATTATGACTAAAGGAGTTGTAATTCAAACAGCTACTGTAGATGGTACAGGGAAAGCATTTTTCTCGATTGCAGAAGGAAAAGCATACAGCAGAACAGAAGTTGAAACTGGTAGTTTGCAAAAGTCAATTGACTTTGTATATGTATTCGATCCTATTGGTCCTGCAACAAGTTGGAAACTGAACAGCGCAATACTAGCACCAGCAAATCAATACATGCCGGTAGGATTATTAGGTGCCAATTGGTTAGATAAAAATGCTTCAGGTATCGAAATGAAAAACTGGGAAGACTTTCAACTTATGGGTAGTGGTCGCTTGAATATGGTATCGGATGTCGATTTTCAACAAGCACAAATTGTAACCAAAAATATGATGGCAATTAATTTACTTGCGAATAGTCGATCATTGGTTAAATCTGCTGATGGTAAATGGATTGCATTAGTTTGGGTTGCTGCTGTTGATGCTAACAGTTTGACCATTAACATGAAAAAATACCAACTTTAATAAACTTTCCTTATGACAGGCGGGAGATTAAATTTTCCGTCTGTCATTATATAACAAATCTTTTCTAAAATTTCTTTTGTGTTTTTTGAAGAGAACTTCTTCGAACAGCCATTACTATGTTTAAATCCATATAAAACAGAATTAAGAAACACACATTTCCTTTTTATAAATAATACTACTGATAGAGATATAATCGCAATTTAAGTTCATTGTAAATCAATGTCATAGTGACTGAACCAAAGTCAAATGATATCAGAAGTTAGTAGAATTATAAAAATGAATAAATACACTATAAATGAATAACTTGGATAAACCTTTAAGAATGCGATGGCTGATAGTAATTTTCGGCTTTCTGGCAACGGTATTGAATTATGTTCACAGGTTATCCTTCAATTATATTGCTGCCGATGGTGAGTTGCGTGGTATCATTTCTGATGAAGCATTCGGGTATATTGGTACTGCATTTTTTGTTGCGTACCTGATTTCAAATGCATTTTCGGGTTATGTGATTGATAAACTGGGCACAAGGCTCGGTTACTCCTTGTGCATGGCTTTCTGGACAACAGCAGGGCTTTTTCATGCATTTGTTATTACACCTTTACAATTTGGTATAGTCCGTTTTGCTTTAGGAATTGGCGAAGCAGGAAACTGGCCGGCCGGTATTAAAATGATACGTGAATGGTTTCCACCTCACGAACGTTCTTTTGCATCTGGTATTTTCAACAGCGGATCTGCACTTGGAGCCGTTATTGTTGCACCTTTAGTGGCTTATCTGAGCTTGCACTTTAGCTGGCAAACTACTTTTATTGTTCTGGCTGCAGCCGGATATTTGTGGTTGATTGCTTTCTGGTTCACCTATTATACACCCGAAAAATCAATTAAGGAAAGTAAAGACAGAATAATTCCGCCAATGAAACTGTTCAAAACGCGGTTTGTATCCATGTTTACCTTGTCTAAAGTATTCATCGACCCAGTTTGGTATTTTGTCACTTTTTGGATTGGTCGGTATTTGGTAGATGTGCATCACTGGAACATGTCACAAATTGGCTGGTTTGCTATGATACCGTTTCTTATTGCCGATGTTGGTAATATTGTTGGTGGCTATTTTACGCAATTTATTATTAAACAAGGTGTTCCAGTCCCAAAAGCAAGATTGATAGCCGTTAGTATTTCTGCCGGAATCATGGGTGTATCATTGCTTTTAGCTCCATTTCTAATTACAACGCCCATGTCGGCACTTATAATTTTTGGTATTGTTGGTTTTGGCTATACATCATACACTGCAAACGCAATGGCAATACCCGCCGATGTAGTTCCACCGAGTGCCAGTGCCACAGTTTGGGGATTGGCTTGTGTCGGAACAGGTTTGGGTGGTGCACTTTTTCAGTCGGTTTCGGGCTTGACTCTTAAAACATTGGCTGTAGATGGAAATTACACCATAGGTTACAATGCACTTTTCTATATGTTTGGAGCTGCTGCATTTATTGGTTTATTTATCATGTTGTTTCTGATGGGACCATTGGTAAAAAATAAGGAATTAGAAGAGTATGTGAATAATTAATAGAGTTTTTATAAGTTTGAATTTACCGACCCCCAAACCCCCTAATGGGGGCTAAAGAGTGCGATTAATAGACAGTTATCGTTTTACAAAAATTCAAAGAATATGTCTTAAAGCCCCCATTAGGGGGTTTGGGGGTCGAAGTCAAATAAACAGAAATTAATAAACAATAATAGATATTTTAACTTGTATAATGACTAATAAATTTAAAAATATTTAGAATGAAGGATTTGAGTAAAAAAACAGTCGGCATTATCCATGCCGCGTTAATTTCAACAAAAGGAGTTCAACCATTTATACAGGAAATAATTCCGGAAGTAACTGTAGTACATGTAGTTGATGACACCATACAGAATAGTAATTTTGCCTGTCAGCCGGGCGTTATTCCCAAAGAAAACTTTTTTAAGTTTGCAACTTATGCACACAATATGGAGCTGGCTGGTGTTGATCTGATTATGCTCGCCTGTTCTACTTTTAACAGAGCAGTTGAAGTTGCACGCCCCATGATAAACACGCCTATGCTTCAAATTGATAGAACCATGATGGATTTGGCAGTGATGAACGGAAATAAAATAGGGTTACTTGCCACAGTGCCAACTACGGTTCCGGCATCAGAACGATTGCTTAAACTGGCAGCCGAAGAAGCCGGAAAAGAAATTGAAATAACCATTGTGCTCTGTACCAAAGCATTCGAAGAAATTAAAAAAGGGAATGTAGACCTTCACAATGAATTGTTGCTGAAAGAAATAGAACAGTTATCTGAAACAGTTGATGCTATTGTAATGGCGCAGGTTTCGATGAGTGCATTGGAACCGATGCTGACAAACACAAAAGTTCCTGTTTACAATAGTGGACGCACCGGATTTAATAAAATAAGGGAAATTCTTGAATCAATGTAATTTAAAAAAATGGTAAAAAATATAGCAATTGGTTGCGATCCAAATGCAGCCGGATTAAAAGAAGTACTTATCAATCATTTAAAATTGAGTGGGTATGATGTGACTGATTATGGAAGCGATGACCCCATTTATGCCAATACGGCATTTGTTGTGGCAAAAGCAGTGGCTGATAAAAAACACGAAAGAGGTGTATTGTTGTGCGGCACCGGTCTCGGAATGAGTCTGGCAGCCAACAAAGTAACCGGAGTTTATGCAGTAGCTTGCTCGGATGCTTATTCGGTGGAACGTTCGATTAAAAGCAATAATGTAAACATACTGACACTCGGCTCCAAGATTGTTTCAGAAGAACTTGCTAAAGCCTTATTGAGTTTGTGGTTATCATGCGAATATAAAGCTGACGGACCTTCGGAACCAAAAGTTCAACGGATTTATGAAATTGAAAAGAGTTCTTTGCATAAATGATGTAGTATGTTAGAAAAGAAAGTTCTTATTGAATTACCATTTATCTATACCTCAAATGCATTCAATTTGGGAGATAAGTTTTATGTTGCAGCCGGCTCCGAAGATAGACAAGCTGTTTATATAATTGACCCTGAAAGTAATAAAAAGACAAAAATAGCAGATGGTCCCGGTGGCATGATGAGTATTCTGCCAATTCCGGGCTGTGACGATAAAATGGTTTCGGTCATGGGTCTTTTTCCCCCGTTTATTGGTGCAGAGGCTGGAATTTACCTTCATGAAAAGATAAACCAAACTTGGGAAACTCGCAAGGTAATTCCCCTACCCTTTTCGCATCGATGTGAAATACTTACACTGAATGGCGAGAACCATTTGTTTGTTGCAACAGTTAGCAAGCACAAGGAAAATCCGGCAGACTGGTCCAAGCCCGGCGAACTACATCATGTAAAAATCGATTTGACTACTACCGGAAATTGGGAAACCGATGTTGTTTTCGGTGATTTGTACCGAAATCATGGTATGACAAAATGCATGATTAACAATGAAGAAACACTCTGCATTTCAGGCGATAAAGGTATTTTTGCAATACAAGCAGGAGAAGAAAATTCGTGGGAATCAATCCAACTTTTCGACCGTGAGGTGAGTGAGTTTGCATTTTTCGACCTCGATAATGATGGTGTAGATGAACTGGTTACAATAGAACCGTTTCATGGAAAAGATTTGAATATTTACAAAAAGGACGGTGATAATTGGAAATTGATGTACAACAGTCCGCTCGTGTTCGGTCATGGCCTGTGTGCAGGTAAGTTCAAAGGCGAAAACGTTGTGGCAGTGGGCAACCGAAGAGAAACAGAAGCATTGGAATTACATAAAATTCATTCCCTGACTAATATCGAAAAAACGATAATTGAAGATAAAGTTGGCCCAACACAGCTGAAATTTTTTGCGTATAAAGATGTAGAATATCTTTTGAGTTCCAATCAGGCAAAAAATGAAGTGGCATTGTATTACTAAAAATTAAACAGTATGAGTTACGTAATAAATGAAAAAGACATAGAAACCATTGCACTTCCGGGTCGCGATTTGAAATGGTTGGTTACACCCGAAATGAATCAAAGTGACCAATTGGCTTTTAATGTAGTCAATATCAAATCCGGAAATACTGTAAAACCGGCACATTCGCATAAAAACCACGAGGAATTGGTATATATTCTTAGCGGTTCGGGTAAAGCCTATATTGATGGAACTGTGTATGCTATTGAAGCTGGCACAGCCATTTTGTTTTCAGCCGGTTCTATTCACATGCTCCGAAACTCGGGTGATGTTGACATGAAAGTGGCTTGCTTTTTTACACCATCGGCTACTTTAAAAGATTATACATTTCACGAAGAAGTAGATTTTCCGGAATAATTTTTTTAGAATAATTTTAAAATTCAATTTATGCAACGAATAGTCAACAATCCTGACGATTTAGTAAACGAAATGGTGGAAGGTTTCAAACTAGCCCACCCTGATATTATTGCCTCAACTCCCAATCCAAGGGTTCTTAAATATAAAAACGCACCAGTAGCGGGTAAAGTAGGCATTGTTACCGGCGGTGGTTCGGGTCATAAGCCGGCTTTTATTGGTTATGTGGGCGAAAATATGGTGGATGCAGTTGCCGTAGGTGAAATTTTTTCGTCACCCACAGCTATTTCTTTTTACAATGCTATAGAATGTGCTGATGCGGGCAAAGGTGTAGCCGTTTTGTATGGTAATTATTCCGGCGATAATATGAATGTGCGTATGGCAAAAGAAGAGGCCGACGACAATGGTATTTTGGTTAAAACTGTAGTTGCAAACGATGATGTTGCTTCAGCGCCTGCGAGCGAACCGCAGAAAAGAAGAGGAGTTGCCGGTGAGATATTGATGTGGAAAGTGGGTGGTGCAAAAGCCGCTATGGGAGGTGATTTGGATGAAGTGATTGCAGCGGCACAAAAAGCAATTGATAACACCCGAAGTGTAGGTGTAGGACTTGGACCGTGTACAATTCCGGCAGTTGGCAAACCTAATTTCCAGATTCAACCCGGAACAATGGAACTCGGTATTGGACATCACGGCGAACCGGGAATAAAAGTGGTGGATTTGAAAACGGCGGACAAAATGGCTGAAATGACCTTGGACCTTTTACTGCCCGATCTTCCTTTCAAAGAAATGGATGATGTGGTGGTACTAATTTCAGGGTTGGGATCAACGCCTGTGTCAGAATTGTATGTATTTAACCGTAAAGTAAACGAGATTCTGACCTCGAAAAAGATTGGAATTCACCGTTCGTACGTGGGCAACTATTTTACATCACTCGATATGGTTGGGTTAACACTTACCTTGATGAAAGTAGATTCTGAATTGAAAGAATTAATTGATTATAAGACAAATACAGTTGCTTTAAAGCAATTTTAAAAATCAGCAAATATGCAATATTTTTTAAATAAAGAAGGTGCCGTTATTATCCGGAATGTGATTAAGGCAATTCAGGCAAACAAAGATTATCTGAGTGAGGTTGATGGTGCAATTGGCGATGGCGACCACGGCATTAATATGAACAAGGGCTTTAGCATGGCTGCCGAACGGATTGAAGATAATCACAGTTTTTCGGATGCTGCCAAAATACTGGGTAATGTATTGATGATGGAAATTGGTGGTTCGATGGGTCCGCTTTATGGCTCGTTTTTTAAAACTATGTTTAAAGTGACCAAAGACTTAGAACAGATTACAGCTCCAATTTATCAAAACATGTTTGAATTGGCATTAGCATCTGTTAAAGATATGGGTAAAGCGGAAGTCGGCGACAAAACCCTGATTGACACTTTATCACCTGCAATTGAGGGCTTTAAAAGTTCAATGGCAGAAAGTTCTGACTTTAAAGTTGCGCTTATTAAATCAATTGAAAGTGCCAAAGAAGGTCGCGATTCAACAAAGGATATGATAGCCCGAATTGGGCGTGCAGCTCGTTTGGGCGAACGTTCCATTGGAGTGCTCGATGCCGGAGCCGTTTCAAGTTGCCTGATTGTGGAAGCAATAAGCTTATCCATTATTAGTATCCTTAAATCTACTTAAGTGTATCAGAAGTGTAAACCTCAAATTTTAAAATTTTGACGGGGAAGCGATATGACTTTAATAAACAACAATAAACAATACATGAAACGAGCACGACAAAATAACTTTGACACACAAAGAGATGTTTATGTGCGAATTCCATCTGACCTTAAAAAAACAATTATAAACAGATGAAAAAAACACAGATTTTGCTGATGTTAATGTTGATTTCAATACAATTGTATTCTCAATTGCAATTCGTAGGGAAACAAGATCAGAGTTTAAGAGCAAAAATTAGTCAGGTTAGTGATATTGCATTCACCGTATCTAAACTTCCTACAAATGGAAAAATTAAAATTGATCCCAAAGGAAACCTTAGGTATGACCCGAAATTAAATTTTAAAGGAACTGATAA
>CAMBSB010000222.1 GCA_945870155.1 Paludibacter jiangxiensis
AAGGTTTTTTGTGTGTTAAATATGCCCCTTAATTTTGGTTCGGTTATGACCAGATTAATGAAACTACTTGAAAACTCAAAAGCAAATACCCCCGATTCCTTATGCTTATCTGAACATACATCCGCATGGAATATGAATTTGTATTTAGCTGTAGATAAAGAAGTTGAAGGTGCTCAAAACACTAGCATTTCCGGCAGTTTTTATAGCAAAGTATATGAAGGCAGTTTTAATAAAACAGGTGAATGGATAAAGGATTTTGAAACTAAAATAAAAGAAATTGGGTTACAACATTCTAAGATGTATATGTGGTATACCACATGTCCGAAATGTGCTAAAAAATATGGAAAGAACTATACAGTAATAATTGCAATGTTAAAATAGAAATCATGTCAGAAGAAAACAGAAATGATTGTTGTAATAGCAATCGAAATCATCAGGCAACAGCCTCTGGTGGTGCAGTTTATGGCTTTGGCTTAATAGGAGCAGCCATATATTTTATTTCGCAAGCAAGCACTTTTTGGCTAGGTGTTTTAGGCTTTCTTAAAGCTTTAGTTTGGCCGGCAATTCTGGTGTTTGAAGCCTTAAGATCATTAGGAGCTTAATTAAAAAAATGCCGCTAAAGTATCTTTAGCGGTATTTTTGTTTTAACAGTATTGTACTATTCTATTCTCATTCCTCTTAATAGTTCTCCAATTTCCATTCTTTTTTTGCCAGGTGCCTGAACCGATTTTAACAAGATAAATCCATCTTGCACTGCAATTTTAGCAAATTTTTTATAGTCGGTAATTACTTCACCTACAGAAAATTCATGTTCAGCATACTCTTTTTCAACAGCATAAATTTTTAGAATTACTTTGTTCAATTGATTCGGAAATTGAATTTCTTTCCAAGCAGTAGGATATGGCGACATTCCACGAATAAAATTGTATACATCAACTAAACAACGATTAAAATCAATTTCGCAAGTCTCTTTAAAAATTTTTGGAGCTGATTTTAGGTCTTTGATATTTTGAATAAACACTTCTTGATCTATTCCATCGGTTTCTCCAGCTTTTAGCAGATCTATTGTTTTTCTAACCATTTCAGCTCCTAACATCATCAATTTATCATGTACTATTTCGGCATTATCAGTATCTGCAATTTCAATTTTTTCTTGAAGAATAATTTTTCCGGTATCAATTTCGTGAGTTAAAAAAAAAGTAGTTGCTCCTGTAAATTTTTCTCCATTAATTATGGCCCAGTTAATTGGAGCAGCTCCTCTGTATTGTGGTAATAAAGAAGCATGTAAGTTGAATGTGCCATATTTAGGCATATTCCAAACCACTTCCGGCAACATCCTGAATGCAACAACAACCTGAACATCGGCGTTCCATGATTTTAAATCTTTCAGAAAAGATTCTTCTTTTAATTTTTCGGGTTGAAGTAAAGGCAAATTATTATTGATTGCATACTGTTTTACAGCCGAATACTGTAATTTATGTCCACGTCCGGCAGGTTTATCGGGCATAGTAATTACACCCACCACATTATATTTATTCTCTACTAAAATTTTCAAACTCTCCACAGCAAAGTCGGGAGTTCCCATAAAAACTATTCTCATTATTTTTTTAATTTATTCAACACAAACATTTATTCTTTATCAATTCCTCTTATCCATTCCCCACATCAATTTACTTTTTAAGGTATCGAAGAATGTGTGATTTAACTGCTTGATAACCTTTATTTTATGATTAGCCTTAGTTATTCGTAATTTTGTGTTTTCGTTTAAAATCACTGTTCTACCATCCAATGAAACCTGATAACAATGACTTCTGCTTTTCACACTCAATTCAATTATCCAATTGTCAGGGACAATTAATGGGCGAACATTTAAACTGTGAGATGCAACGGGTGAAAGCAGGAAATTTTGCGCTTCCGGTACAACCAAAGGTCCACCAACACTCATTGAATAGGCTGTTGAACCTGTGGGAGTCGAAATTAACAATCCATCAGCCTGATAGGTGTGAATTGCTTCTCCATTTAAATGTGTGTTTATACTTATCATCGAAGAGCTATCTTGCTTTAAAACAGACACTTCATTTAGAGCATAAGGAAATTCAAATTGAGTACCATCTGACGCTTCCACAAATAATAAAGATCGATCTTCAACTCTGTAATTTTGCGACATAATTGCTTCAAGAGCCAATGATAAATTTTCGCTTGGTACATCTGCTAAAAATCCCAATCGACCGGTATTTATTCCTAAAATTGGTATTTCTTTAGCACCTACTTGTGCTGCAGTATTTAAAAAAGTTCCATCGCCTCCAATACTTAAAGCTATATTGGCTTCAAAATCAGCATTTTTGATAATTTCAACATTTTCTAAGCAACAATTCAATTTTTCTTTTATAAAATGATACAACTCTTCTTCGAACATTAAAACAACATCCTTTTCTTTAAAATAGTTGAATAAAAGCTCAATGTGCGAAAGAATTACGGGACGATATATGTTGCCAAAAACTGCAATTTTCATAATTTTTATGTTGAATATTGTTTAAATGCAAAGTATTTTATTTATATACAATCAATTTTTAAATCATATTTCAAAGAATATGATAATTCAGCACCATTTTAAAAGGTAAATATTTAGTATAAATTCAAGTAAGCTGTATTTACATATTAAAAAAAAACTTAAGCATAAGCAATAAAAATTGATTGATTCGTTTTTTTCAACTATATTTGTATCTATAAAACTATTCCTTTTTTTCTAGTACAAAGGAACAAAATGAAAATGAAACAAACAAATTTTTAGTAAACTAGAATTTTATCCCCTTTAACTATATTGATTTTATGACAAAATTAAGTGTAAATATAAATAAAATTGCAACTATACGCAATGCGCGTGGAGGAAATGTTCCCAATGTGTGTCAAGTCGCTTTGGATTGTGAAATATTTGGTGCTCAAGGCATTACTGTTCATCCACGCCCGGATGAACGACATATCAGATTTGCAGATGTGTGGGAGTTGCGCCCATTGTTAAAAACAGAATTTAATATTGAAGGCAATCCAAATGCAGAATTTATTAAACTGGTGAAATCGGTAAAGCCCAATCAGGTTACTTTGGTACCAGATGCACACGATGCTATAACTTCAAATGCAGGCTGGGATACAGTGAAAAATCTGGATTTTTTAAAAGATATTGTATCTGAATTTCAAGAAATTGGAATCAGAGTTTCGATATTTGTTGATACAGATTTAAAAAATATTGAATTCGCAGCCAAAACCGGAACTGATAGGGTTGAATTGTATACAGAACCTTACGCAACCATGTACCCAAAAAACAGAGAGTTAGCCATTGCTCCATTTGTAGAGGCTGCTAAATTAGCAAAAAAATTGGGTATGGGACTGAATGCCGGACATGATTTAAGTCTCGAAAATTTAGAATATCTTCATGCTATGATTCCTGCTATTGACGAAGTTTCTATTGGGCACGCACTTATATCCGAAGCACTTTATTTTGGACTCGAAAATACTATTAAACAATATAGAAAACATTTAGAATAATTTTACGTTATTAATGAGGGCATAATATTTGATAAACTTTAAAACTATTATTCCAAAAATCTTATGTAATTTTTAATCGTCAATTTATAAATTTAATTAAATATATGAACTTAATGCTTATTCTTCAAGCGGCTACAGCTGCAAATCTACCAACCGAAACAGTTGCAAAAGAAATGAATTTATGGGAAATGTATCAATACGGCGGTCCGATTATGCATGTTTTGGTCATCATGTTTGCATTGGCAATTTACATTTTTATTGAGCGATTGGTAACTTTAAAACAGGCTTCGAAAGAAGATAATACCTTTATGAACAGGATAAAGGATTATATTTATGATGGTAAAATTGATGCAGCTAAAAAACTTTGCCACGACACAAATTCTCCCACTTCGCGTATGGTTGAAAAAGGAATAAGCCGACTGGGACGACCAATGGGTGATGTGTTGGTTGCAATTGAAAATGTAGGAAATCTCGAAATTGCAAAACTCGAAAAAGGCTTGGTAATTATGGCCTCTATTTCGGGTGGTGCACCAATGTTGGGCTTTTTGGGTACAGTAACAGGTATGGTACTTGTGTTTTTCAATATGGCTCAGAGTTCGGGTGGATCAATTCAACTTGGCGATTTGTCAGTTGGTATGTATCAGGCTATGGTAACAACTGTTGGAGGACTTATTGTTGGTATTCTTGCCTATTTTGCTTACAATTATTTGGTATCGCGCATCGATTCTGTAGTTAGAATTCTTGAAGCCAGAACTATGGAATTTCTGGATTTGCTGAATGAACCGGCTTAAAATATTTTAGAACAAAGAGCAAAGAACAAAGAACAAAGAACAAAGATTGTCAAATCATCCCGATTACTTACACAGTATGAAACATCTGGTAAATTACGGTTGTTCAATGCTAAAAGGTTGAAAATTATAAATGATTTTGTACAAATCGAAAATTAAAGATTTTTCAAATAACTTATTCCTTTAATTTTACATATATTTTTATTTTCATATAACATAAAACTCTGCTAACCATGGCTTTAAAGAGAAGGACTAAAGTTGAAGCATCGTTTTCGATGTCATCAATGACTGATATAATATTTCTATTACTGATATTTTTTGTTATTTCATCCACTATGTCGTCGCCTAACGATATAAAAATAAATTTACCACAAAGCAAAGCTACATCGACTACAAAGTCTGTTATTGCAAAAGTATCAATCGATGCGCAGGGAAATTATTTTATTGCAGTTGGAGGTGGGCAACCAAATCCTATTGCTTCAGATGCTTTGGAGACTGAAATTATGGGACTGGTTGAAAAAGATTCAAGTACTTATATTGCCCTGCATGCCGACCAGGATATTGCTTACAAAGAAGTAGTTAAGGTGCTCGACATTGCTAATCAGCATAAATTGAAATTAGTAATTGCCACTAAATCAATAGAAAAGTAATTCAAGTGAAGAAATCGGAAATATATGGTTTAATAGGTTCAGCAATCTCCACAGCTTTGCTTATACTTTTGCTGTTCTTAATTGTACTTCCGGGACTTAAAACTCCCGAAGATGAAGGAATAATGGTGAGTTTTGGCGAAACTTTTGATGGAGGAGGCGTAACTCAAACTCCCACTCCAAAAGCCGCTGAACCTTCAAGTCCACCACCTACAACCCCAAAACCCCAAAAGCAGGATTTAATGACACAGGATGATAATTCCTTTGCCATAAACGAACAAAAAAAGAAAGATAAGCAAGCCAAAGAAGCTTTAGAGAAACAAAAAAAGGAAGAAGCCCGAATTGCTGCTGAAAAGAACAGAAAAGAACAAGATGCTATCAATAAAGCAAATATGGATGGGCTTTTTGGAAGTGGTGGCTCAACAGGTAGTGGGAATACTTCAGGGAATACGAATCAGGGAAATCCTGCCGGTAAAGGAAGTTCAGGAGGTAATTCCTGGTCGCTCAACGGAAGATCATTAAGTGGAAGATTAGTTTCACCCAGGTATGACAATGATGTAGAAGGAAAAATAACCGTAAATATTCGTGTTGATTCCGATGGAAATGTAATAAGCACATCTATAGGCTCACCAACCAATATTTCAGATCAGGGAATGCGTAACGCGGCTATGTCGGCAGCTAAAAGCACAAAATTTACAAGCGGAAGTGGAGATGCCAGTGGTTCAATAACTTATAATTTTAAACTTACGTAATTTTTTTACTGAGAGCCAAGAACCAAACTCCCTTAAATTATCAGTAACAACATTAGATTAAAAACAATGAAAGTGACACAAAAAGTAAAAACATTTATTTTACAAATAATTAAAAAACCAATCATAATTGTTTCTGTTGTTTTGGTAAGTGTTTTTCTATACTTTGCATATATTTTCTTTGCACCCAATATATTTCCATCTTCCGAAGAAAAATCTTTTCTTTATGTACCCGATAACAGTACTTTCGACAATGTTATCGATTCTTTAAACCAAAATGCTAAAGTTTTAAATATTGCATCTTTTAAGCAGGTAGCAGGCATATTAAAATACGGAAAAGTAATTCGTTCCGGACGTTACGAATTGAAATCGGGTATGAATAATTTCAAGTTAATCAGAGCGTTACGCAGTGGCAGGCAAACACCTGTAAAACTTACGTTTAACAATATACGTACAAAAGAACAGTTGGCTGCACGTTTATCACATATCATCATGGCTGATTCTGCCAGTATTGTAAACTTGCTCAACGACAATGATTTTTTGATGGCTTATGGTTTAAACTCCAATACATCAATTTCACTTTTTATACCCGATACTTATGAAGTATTTTGGGATTTAGATGCGATGGAACTTTTTACCAGAATGAAAAAAGAACACGATGCTTTTTGGACCGATGAAAGAAAAAGTAAAGCCGCCGAAATTCCATTAACACCTACAGAAGTTAGCACTTTGGCATCGATTGTTGAAGAAGAAACCAACGCCAAAAAAGAAAGACCCATGGTTGCAGGTCTTTATATTAATCGTTTAAAAATGGATATGCCTTTGCAAGCCGACCCTACATTGAAATTTGCTATGGGAGATTTTGGATTGAAAAGAATTTTATTGGCACATATACTTAAAATTTCGCCCTATAACACGTATCGAAATCGTGGTTTACCTCCCGGTCCTATCCGGGTTGCTTCACCCAATGGTATTGATGCCGTGTTGAATTATAGCAAGCACAATTACATTTTTATGTGTGCCAAAGAAACTTTAAATGGTGAACATAACTTTGCTGTTTCATATTCCGACCATCAAATCAATGCCAAAAAGTACCAACAAGCCTTGAACGACAGAAAAATATTCAAATAAAAATTATGGTATTTTTGTTGTATTATGCTAAAATACAGGCCATTGCTATGCTGTAGAATTTTGATTCTACACTTTCGCTACGCGATGTAAGTACAACCGGTTTTTCTGTACCTTGCAGTAAACCGCCCATTTGAGCTCCGGCAAAAAGTGACAAACCTTTATAAAATGTATTGGCACATTCAAAATTGGGGAAAATTAGAATATCAGCATCCCCTAAAATTGGTGTTGGCACATTTTTAATACTTCCACGTTCTTTGTCGAGTGCCAGAAAAATATCCAGTGGCCCATCTAAAATCACGTTGCCAAATTCGCCATTACGCCACATTTGCATAATATCCAGGTAATCTTGCATATAATGAATTTTTGGATTAGCAACTTCTGTAGCATGAATCAGAGCCACTTTGGGCTTAGAAATACCAAATTTATATGCCGAAGCAATGGCATATTTAATCATAGCTGTTCGCTGCACCAAATTTGGTGAAGGAATAACTACAGGATCGGAAAAAAACAATAATTTATGATA
>CAMBSB010000223.1 GCA_945870155.1 Paludibacter jiangxiensis
GATGAGTACCACTTTAGGTACAACAGGCGCTCAAATATGGAGACAATCTTCGATTTACTCATAAGAAAGATGGTTTTAAAAGAACCTATACGTTTATAATCAATATATTAACTCGGGCGGTCTAAGCGCCTATACCAATAAATTTAATTGAAATACTGATGAAGTTGTCTCAAAAGTCTATTAAAGAAAAGATTAAATTCAATTTGAAAGAGTATTTTGAACGCTAAGACACGAAGTCGCAAAGACATGAAGTTAAAGTGTTTTTGCGGCTATGCCCCGTAGCGACTTTGCGTTCAAAAAATAAATCAATTGACAATAAACTTTCAATTTATTAATGAAAACAATCTAAATGTACTTTTAATAAACTTCATCAGAAATTTAAGTCATCGTATCATAAAATATATACCTATCAAAACTTTACAAAAAATCAAACATTGGTGCATAAAACACCGCTTGCAGTATCCTAAACCTCGGTTTTGGATGCTGTGTGCGTTTTTTATATTCGCTGTGTGGTATTATTTTTCATTACCAAAACCTTTGTTTCATGCTTCATATTCTACCATTATTGAAGATAGAAATGGTAATTTTATGTCAGCTCGCATTGCTCCTGATTATCAGTGGCGTTTTCCTATGACCGATACTATTCCTTATAAGTTTAAAGAATCAATTCGTTGTTTTGAAGATGAGTATTTCTTTTATCATCCCGGCGTAAATCCTGTTTCACTTTTTCGGGCAATGAATCAATATATTCGTCAGGGGAGAGTTGTTAGTGGCGGAAGTACATTGAGTATGCAGGTAATACGCATAAGTAGGAATGAAAAGAACAGGAATCTCTTTTCAAAAATATACGAAATGCTTTTAGCTTTTCGGTTGGAGTTGGGATATAGCAAGGATAAAATCATGAATCTGTATGCTTCACACGCTCCTTTTGGTGGCAATGTGGTTGGTTTGGAGGCAGCTGCCTGGCGGTATTACAATAGACCTGCCAGTCAGCTTTCGTGGGGAGAAACAGCTGCATTGGCTGTGTTGCCCAATGCTCCTGCACTTGTTTTTCCGGGGAAAAATCATGTTATTTACCTGAAAAAGAGAAACCGATTGTTGGACAAACTTTATAGCCTGAAAATTATCGATGCAAATACCTGTGAATTGGCCAAATCGGAACCTTTACCCGATAAACCACAAGCGTTGCCACAATTAGCTACACATTTACTGACCAAAGCCATGCGCGATGGATATTCAGGACAGCGCATTAGAACAACGCTTGATAAAAAAACGCAGCAGTTTGTTACATCTGTAGCTACAAAATTTGCCCGATATTATGCTGAAAATTACATCAATAACGTAGCTGTATTGGTTTTGGATACGAAGAGCGGAGCAATCATCTCATACATTGGAAATGCTGAAATTACTGGAAAGCAAACAGCTCAATATGTTGACAATGTGGTTTCTAACCGTAGTTCAGGAAGTGTGCTGAAACCTTTCCTTTATGCCGCCATGCTCAACGATGGTGAATTGTTGCCCAACACACTGGTATCGGATATTCCTACCCGATATGGTGGATATGCACCGGAGAATTTTGAGAAAAGTTATGAGGGGGCTGTACCGGCAAGTTTGGCTTTGGCACATTCGCTCAATATTCCTGCCGTACGGGAACTTGAACAATATGGTGTTGAAAGATTTCAAACCGTACTTAAAAACATTGGGTTTACAAGCATATCACAACCATCAACTTATTATGGTTTGTCCTTAATTTTGGGTGGTGCCGAGGTTAGTTTGCTCGAAACTACATCGGTTTATGCCTCTTTAGGACGTTCGCTTTTGTCGTATACCGAAAATTTTGGAAAATATTCCGAAAATGATTATCATTCAGCTCATTATATATTGAAAAATGACAAACAAAAATTTCAATTGACAAATCATTCAAAAATAGATGCCGGTGCAATTTGGTGTACGCTCGATGCGCTTTCTACTGTCAATCGACCATGGGGTGAAATTGGTTGGGAAAACTTTGCTTCCAATCATAAAATAGCATGGAAAACAGGTACCAGTTTCGGTTCGCGCGATGCATGGTCGATAGGAGTGACGCCACAGTTTACTGTAGGAGTTTGGGTGGGAAATTCCAATGGCGAAGGGCGTCCCGGACTAACAGGTGTTACCCATGCTTCGCCAATCATGTTTGAGGTTTTCAAATTCCTGAATCCCGGGTTTTGGTTTGAAGAACCACGCTCGGATATGGCAAGAATTACTGTTTGTAAACAAAGTGGTTTTAGAGCAACTGAAATTTGCGAACTTGATACTGTTTTTGTTCCTAAACGTGGTGTAAAAGTCAAAGCTTGTCCATTTCATCAAACCGTATTTCTCGATTCTACCGAATCGTATCGGGTTACAGGTGCTTGTTATCCTGTAGCTCAAATGCATATTGTATCGCGCTTTATTTTAACGCCATCGCAAGAGTTTTTCTACAAAAAAAAGCATCCGGAATATATAAGTTTACCTCCATTTCTGCCCGGTTGCATTGCACCACACGAACATGTTTTAGACATTTTGGAACCCGATAATAACTCTGCAATTT
This sequence comes from Paludibacter jiangxiensis, assembly GCA_945870155.1. Classification (GTDB taxonomy): domain Bacteria; phylum Bacteroidota; class Bacteroidia; order Bacteroidales; family Paludibacteraceae; genus Paludibacter; species Paludibacter jiangxiensis_A. The sequence goes on from CAMBSB010000223.1 coordinate 2,573, forward strand.
ATATACCGAAAGGACTAGAAGGTGAGCAGGGAATGTTGATTTTTGAGGCAGTACATCGCAACCCGAATGCGATGCTTTTTTGGCATATCGACAATGAATATATTGCACAAACCAAAGGAATTCATAAAATTGAAGTTTCACCGGCTGTGGGTAAACATATACTTACCGTGGAAGATGAAGAAGGAAATATTGTCAAGCGGCGTTTTAAAATTTTAGGGAAATAATTTATACAAAAGCTAAAACATTTACATCTTACCTGTTGAGTTAAATAAAATTAGCTGCAACTTGTAAAATGTAAATTTCAAAACTTCATTATTCTTTAATAAACTTTTTAATTGTATTTAAACCATTCACATTCACTTTTAAAAAGTAAACACCATTAGGTAGATTCAGATCATTTATCAATATAGTTTCAGATTGTTGTCCTGCTTGAGTGTATGTTCTATCAATACTATACAAAGCCATTCCTGTCAAATTACAAATTTCAATTTTCACATTGCCGGAATTGGCTAGTTGAAATGACAGAAGAGCAGAGCTTTTTACCGGGTTGGGTGATAAGGTCAGTTGGAAATCGGCTTCTTTTTGTGTTAAGGGTATTAAACCTGTCGCAACATTAGGTGGTGTAAGATATTGATTGAAAAATGTGTACAGACTGGATAAAGAAGTATTTGTTTTGGGTACGGCATGTCCAATGCCATAATTGGTTATGGTTGTATGGGTTACACCTTTTAATGTTAGTTTCTCCTTGAATTTAGCAATCTGATCCTGATAATATGCTGCATCATCGGTATTGTAAAAGAAAATAACCGGTGCTGTTGCAGATGTTTCAACCAAATATGCAGAACCCTGTGACTCCCATACACTCTGATTTGTTGCCAATGGGCCCCAAACCACCGGACAGCGGGTTTCCAGGTTAGAGTCTCCATCGCCTGTTGCATTAAAAACCTGGGTAAAATCAAAAACTCCTGAACCTAATGCAGCAACCTGTACATCGTCCGAAACACCAATATGCAATCCTGCATTTTCTAATGCAGGAACCGAACGATCGCCAATAGCCATTGAACCTGCATCTGAACCACGTGAAAATCCATATATGCCAATTTTGCCCGAAAGTCCCATGTTTGCACCTCTGGCTCGCAAAGTTCTTACAGCGGATTTTACCTTTTGAGCTGCATCAGGATTCACTTCAAACGAACCATAAGCTTTATTGGCTCCTCCTACAGGCTTTCCTTGACCCCAATCGCAGTATTTTGGATGGTCAGCTATTGCCCATGCTATTCCATTGGCAGGTGCACCTTCCAAAAATGTATCATCGAAACCGGACAGTGTATTACCAAGATTGAGTCTTTGATGCTTGTATGTTTCACTACCTCCCCAACTGTTACTGTACGAAAATGATAAAACTACCGGAACTGTTACTGTAGCATTGGCAGGGTAGATTATATCCATAAATATTGAGTCGCCAACAGTATAATTAGCCGGATAATTATAAATAGTAGGATCATCTTTAAAATATGAAACATCGCGTTGAATTCTGTATCCTTCGAACAATACATAAGATTTGTATTTGGAACAATTGGTGTAACCACAAAACGAGCCGTTATTTATAGCATCGTTAATTGTTATTATATCAGCATTAATTTTAGGCGAAACAGCATTAATATTATTGGCGTAATCAAGTTCAATTACCCTGTATCCCTGAGCCAGCAACCAACTTACATCAGTAGCATTGGTATTTCCACCAATTTTGTTAAAACCCATATTTTCGAGATATACCACTGTGAGGTTATTTCCAACATTATCTTTTAATTGGGTGGTAGGTTCTGAAGTTGTGTAAATAATGTTTCCACCGGTCACACTGCTTGTCCAGTTGCCACTTCCTCCGTAAGATGCTATTGAAATAGTTAGCAATAACATTGCAACTATGGCTGTTCGTAATCCTAATTTAAATTCTAATCTGTGTTTCATGATTTAATGCTTCAAAATATTTTTAGTCAACTTGTTGAAATTCAATAATAATATCTCTGGTTTAGGATATTAAATTATAATTCAACTTATGACGAAATGAAATAACAATTTGTACTTGTTATTTCATATTTTTTCACCAGAAACTGTGGAATTTATGTGTAAAGGCAGGATTTATTTGTTAAGTATATTGAAAACTTTAGATTTTGAAAGTATTACAACCTAAAATTTTCAGAAAGTATTTCCATCTGAAATTACACCTCAAGCATTTATCATTGAAAATACTTTTGTATTAATAATAGTAATGCATTTTTGAGGATAGGTTTTTTAATATAATCATTACAACCTGCTTCAAAAGCCTTTACATTATCACCCAAAAGCCCAAATGCTGTTTGTGCAATTATTATAACATCCTTATTGAATTTTCTAATTTGTTGGGTTGCTTCATATCCATTCATTTCAGGCATTTGAATATCCATAAGTACTAAGTCGATATCTGTATGCGTGCGACAAATTTCAACAGCTTCTTTGCCAGTTTTTGCTTTTAACAGTTCTTTGCTATATTTCTTTACCAATAACGAGATGAGCATTTCTGAAGTTTCATCATCTTCGGCAATTAAAATTTTTAGTTTCTTTATCTGATTTTCTTTAACTTGAGTTGAATTTTCTGTTTCAGAAGATATTTTTTCTTTTATTTCGCCATTATAAGGTAAAGAAAAATAGAATGTTGACCCAATACCTTCTTCACTTTCTACCCAAATAGTACCTCCAAGCATTTCGATAAATGACTTTGAAATAGACAATCCTAGTCCAGCTCCTTGATAAGCCATTTTATGCGAAATATCTGCTTGAATAAATCGTTCAAAAATTGCTGACTGTCTATTTTGGGGAATTCCAATTCCTGTATCTTTCACATAGAAATGTATAAATGATTTTTCAGGTAGAGACAAGGCATGCTGTAGATACAGGGCATGCCCTGTATCTACATGTATATATCCAAATTCAATTTTTCCGGTTTTAGTGAATTTAATAGCATTTTTAAGAAGATTGCTAAGTATGGCATTTAGTTTATCATTGTCGGTTTTTAGTATGGCATTTTTTTCGGGTAATGAGGTGTTAAATGAGAATTCTATTCCTTTGGCTTCCACCTCAGGTTTAAAAAGCTTATAGATATTTTCAAGTTGATTGTTTATATTACAATCTGTTATATTAACTTTTGTTATCCCAGCTTCAATCTTAGAAATGTCAACTATGTCGTTGATTATGTTGAGCATACGTGCACCACTTTTCTCTATAATTTGGATATATTCTTTTTGTTTTTCTCCACTAAGCCCAGGCTCTTTTAATAATTCTGCAAAACCAATAATACCATTCATAGGTGTACGAATTTCATGACTCATATTGGCTAAAAAAGCTGATTTCAATCTTTCGTTTTCTTCTGCCTTCTCTTTAGCAGCAATCAATTCTATCTCATGATTTTTATTATTTGTAATGTCTAAAAATACAGTTGCAAACACACCTTTTTGTGGCGAAAACACTGATATTAAAAAATGTTTGCCCATTGGTTCAAAATATTGCTCAAATGAAATGGGAGTAGCCGTTTCTGCAACTTTTGAAAAAATGTCAAGAAACGGTGCTTCGGGTAATTCATAAAGTTCTGTTGCTAATTTGCCTATAGCATTTTCCGGATTAATATTTAAATATTTTTCGGAGACTGGATTTGCTTCAATTATCCTATAATTTATTGCTTTTCCGTGATCATCATATATTATTTCATGTAAATAAACTCCTTCTTGCATCGATTCAAACATAGTTCGGAATTTTACCTCACTTTCTTCGGCTTGTTCTTTGGCTTTTAATAGTTCTTTGGTTCGTTCCTCTACCGTGATTTCTAGGTTTTTGTTGTTGTTTAAAACAGATTGTTTTTCTAAGTCAAGTTTCTGACTAAGAAAAAAGTTGCGCCGTGAAAAAAATTCAATATTATAAGCAGCTAACATTCCAATGAGGTTTGCACTTACAAAAAAGAAATTATTACTAATTATTAAAACCTGCGGCGTTTGTTCGAAAAAAATCGCAATAATATTATAAATGATAAGAATACTCCAACCTGCAATTGTGGCATAAATGAAACGCAATTTTATGAAAAAATAACAAGCAAATAACACTAACATCATACCTGCATTATAGGCATAAACTTCAGGCGCCAATATAGTCATTATGCTTATTCCAATACCACCACAAATAGAACTGAGGAACAAAAGAAATTGCCAAATTTTTTGAAATAGTTTGGTAAAAGATAGAATAAAAACAATGCTAAATATTGGGATAACAAATAAATATCGTATTGAGTGGAAAGTTTTTGAAAATTCTGGAATCATTTGCATATCGAGAAATCCAAATACTCCGTAAAGAATTATTACCGATATAAATGCGATTCTAAATTGAAAAATTGAATCTCTGAAATAACTTTTCAAAAAAAGACGTTCATCTTCATCTGAAAAAGCCAATGTGAACTTGTTAAAATTCATTGTTGAGGATGTGTTTTCAATCATAATGTGCCTTTTTTGAAAATTTAAAGTCAAAGATAAGCTATTTGGTAAAAAAACAAACTTATTACAGTAAAGTTTAAATGCTATTATGTCAAATAAATAAATTAATTGGTATAGGCGCTTAGACCGCCCGAGTTAATATATTGATTATAAACGTATAGGTTCTTTTAAAACCATCTTTCTTATGAGTAAATCGAAGATTGTCTCCATATTTGAGCGCCTGTTGTACCTAAAGTGGTACTCATC
>CAMBSB010000224.1 GCA_945870155.1 Paludibacter jiangxiensis
CCCCCCAACCCCCTAAAGGGGGCGTTTTGGTGCATTTTTGAGAGTTAGTTCATAAAACAGAATGAAATTTTTATATTTATCAGCAATATAGCTCCATTATTAATAACTAAATCCTTGCTATAACATCATGAAGGGTATTGAGCAGTAACGAAAATTTTTTATCTAGTATTTAACAATTAATTTATTGCCAAACAACCAATTAACCATTCAACCAATTAACTAATTAACTAATTAACCAATCAACAAATAACCAACCCCATGGAAATTAAATCAGCCGAATTTATTATAAGCAATACCGATTATAAAAAAAGTCCAGAAAGCAATTTACCCGAATATGCATTTATAGGCAGGTCGAATGTAGGAAAATCGTCTTTGATTAATATGTTATGCAACCGCAAAGGTTTGGCTATGACATCTTCAAAACCAGGTAAAACATTATTAATCAATCATTTTTTAATCAACAACAATTGGCATTTGGTTGATTTGCCAGGATATGGATATGCAACTGCCGGAAAAAAAATGCGCGATCAGTTGCAGAATATTATTGAAAGCTATATACTTTATCGCGAGCAATTAACCTGTTTATTTTTATTGATAGACAGCAGGCACGAACCTCAAAAAATTGACCTGGAGTTTATGGAGTGGCTAGGCGAAAATGGAATACCATTTGCCATAGTTTTTACAAAATTAGATAAAATGTCCACAGCCCGAGCCAAAGAATGTTTGAAGGTTTACCAGGAAAAACTGTATGAACAATGGGAAGAATTACCTCCGATTTTTGCCACCTCTTCCGAAAAATTTATTGGCAAAGATGAGCTTTTGAATTATATCGATGGAATAAATAAAACTATGCGTTAAATTTTGCTTATTAATTTTTGTCATTTAAATTCATAAAATTATTTTTTTTTAAAATCAAATTGAAAAATCTGTAAATACTAAGCCATAGTTTTGCAAATGAATGCATTATCCCTGGAAGGTGTAAATCCAAAACAGCCTGATCAAATCTGACCAGGCTGTTTAATTTCTTCTGTTTAGTTAAGCTCATGCTATAAAATTGGGACTGTGTAATTTTGTTCTTTTATTTTTTACGCTTTTTTTTTGGGTACAAAACTTTTATAAAATTCTCCTGTTCCTTTTGCATCAAGTCTCCCAATTATTACACTATTTGAACTTTTCGATAATTCAATATTGGGTCTCAAATGATAATGTTCACGTGCTCCATTCGGTAAATATTTGTCTTCAACTTCTTCCTGATTAAGTTCAGCAATTTCTAAAAGAAGTTTTGCAAGTGATTTAAGTCCTTCCGGATTTCCGTGAATTAATACCTCCTCCCACTTTGTAATAACGCCATCATATTCGTCTTCATTATGAGTAACAAATATATCAAGCTCTCCTTCAATTTCATCACCTTTTATATGCTTATATTTCATTTCTTTTGTTGTGTTTGTTCAGTTCTGCAAAATTATGCACAAAGTTGGCGGTATGGTTAGTATAGCGATATCATGCTTTTTACTTACTTAGTTAGAGTATATTTTGGAGCGGGTTACTTTGGTTTAAAAACCACTTCATCCTTTATTAACTATACCGTGTGTTGATGTTTCGAAGTTTAGACCATATTAAATTCGAAAAACAAATGATAGATATTTATCTCAACAATTCCTTCTCGTTTATGTGTTGTATTAAAAGAAGTTTCAGCGTAATCAACTTTTAAATGGGTAAATTCACTTTCGATATAGTTTTCTTGCATACACTTCTCCATTAAAGATGAACAAACTCTTTTAATATCTCCTTCTACAACAAAACCTATCATCCCTGCAAAAGATTCATTTTCAGAATATTCCTTGTTAATAAAACGAATAAGTCCATCACCTATATATTTAGGGTTTGAGTTTTTTACTCTCTTACATTCAATAATAAATTCGAATCCAGAAATAGCAAAAGATAAGTCAGTTCTGCCTAAATCTTCAACATTTTTAAATACCCATTTTTCCCAATTAACAAACAAAATGTTTTTGTTAATCAACCCCTTCAGCAAAGTGCTTGTGTGATAAAAATCATAAATAAAACGATCCCGAATATCATTTTCAATCCCATCATTTTTATCTATACGATTATATGTGTCGTAAATCGATTTTATGAAAAGATTTTCAATCAAATCCTGCTTTGACTTATATCCTAACATTCCCAATCCAAACTGGATAAATTGACTTTTTTTATCCATTTGTATTAGGAAGTTTTGAGATTAACAAATCTATTTCTTCTTTTGCATCTTTATATGCTTGGCGTCTAGTCCAATCCTTAAACTGGTTACTTTTGATGAGGTAAAAATGAGTTGGTTCATACAGTTTTATCTTTTCTTCTCGCAATAATTTATCAGTTTCTGTGAGCTGTTTATTTTTTACAAATTGTAATACTTGTAATGTATTGTCTTGTTCCAGCCCTTTCGCAGAGGTATTTTCTATTATTGAGATCTTAATTATTGCGCCTATATTCGATGAAATAAAAAATGATGCATTCAACGTGAGATTGGGAGATAAGATAAGCTCAAACGATTCTTTGAAAGCTTCAAAATAAGCCTTAACATCTCTTGATTGAACATATTTTAATTTATCGCTTACCCGCTCTACTTTTATTTGATAGAATTCGTTGATGATTTCTTTTTCGTAATCGGTTAATTCAAATAAGTCAAAAATATTGCTATCAATCTCTTGTTGGTAGATGTGAAGATTTTCTTTAGTTATGTTAGATATCTCAATATTTTCTAATTGTTGTAAATCACAAATTGGAAGTTCATTAATATCTTTAGTTCTTAATGCTGCCCATTTTTCATCACCTTTACCCCATTGCCCAGAAATATGATTTAAATAAAACCCAAACAATGATGAATTGAAAAGCAAATTATACTTACTATAAGCATCAATATATCTACCTCCTTTTTTAATTTTAGCAAAAACAATATTATCCTTAAAAACTACACCTTTTGAAACTATAGCAGCCTTTAATCTGATGGAATCTTGTTTTAATGGACGTCTTGCAATAGCGATAGATTCTGTTTCAAATATTGAATCTCTTTTATTTCTAAAATTTTGATTCCAATTAAACTTCTTAAGTTTTTGAATTTTATATTTTTGAAAACAATCTATATCTAACCAATCTTTCCAAATTGGTAATCCGGGCAATTCACCGCCTATTTTAGGTTCAAATCCACGTCCACTTTCAATATGAATATTAGACTCTTTTTTTTCTTTAATTTTCAAAATCAAATTCAAGACATCGATATCACCATTAACCAATATTCTCCACAGAATATCATTCTCAAAAAATCTAGATTTATCAACTAAAAAAGACTCATTATTTGTATATTGAATAATCTCAAAATGCTCTCCAAGGGCTGTCAACTTTGGTGCTATGTAATTGATTTTGTATTCTGAATTATCAATATTAGGTTTAAATATAACAATGGCACAAGGTTCACTGGCACCAATTTCAATATTCACTTTTGGGGACTTATATGTTTTCTTCTTGAAAAGAATTCTATTGTAATCTGAAAGTTCATAGAAAGTTTCAAGCTTATTTTTCGAGATAAATTCTTTTCTGAATTCAATAGCTTTATCATTTAAAAAGATTGAATTCTTAACTATCATCACGATAGTAGAATTTGGTTTTTGCCAAAGTTCAATTCTTCTTAAGAAAGCTTGTGACCTCTCGTAATCAGCGACTTTGCTGTATTCTGGAAAATTCCCTGATTTATTTTCAATAGCTGTCCGCTCTTCAATATGCTCTTTATCATCATCTGTAGGAACTGAACCCCAGGGAGGATTTGAAACAATGAAATCAAATTTCTCTCCTTCAAATACAAAATCAGTTATTGTATTTGCGTGTATTAAAGTATTTCCAATAAGGCTTGGAAGAATTGGGTGAGATTTTTTTATTTTTTCTTGAATAAATTCGGCTGATTCATCTTCAAGTAAAGCAAGATATAAACTAAATGCAGAAATTTGTAAAGCGGCACTATCTACATCAACACCCCATAATTGTTTTTGTAATATTAGCTTTTTTTCATCATAGGAAAGACTGTCTTTATTTAATTTTTTTGCCTGAGCATCTCTGATTATTTTAAAACTTTCAACAAGAAATGCGGCTGAACCCACTGCAGGATCAAAAACAGTAAGGAAAGGATTTTCAGTTGCTTTCTGCTTCAAACTTTGAGAAAGCATAAAGTTTACGACAAACGAAGGTGTATAATAAACGCCCTTCCCTTTCTTGGTATTGTTTGTTAAGAATGCTTCATATACATGGCTAATTAGCTGAATAGGGATATTGTTAAACTGATAGGGAAATAATGTGCCTTGTCCACTTTGATAATCTGCTGTAAAGAATAAAAGCAATTTGTTTAAATATCCATCATGTATGTCATTTGTGGTTAAGTTATTTCCTCCAAAAACATCACCGTTAATTTTGCATACTTCGCCAAATGCATCAATAAGCTTTTCAGTAGATTTACTTGCTAATATTTCTGACAAATAATTAGATTTGAATATTCCTCTATCCTCTAAATATTTTACAAATAAACATCGTAAGATTATTAAATGAACCACTTGCTCATTTCCATTGTCTAACAAATCATTCCTTAAAGCAATTAGATTTAATAGTAAATCTTTATCAACTTCTTGTTTTTTGCGTTGTTTTTGTTGAACAAACTGATAAAAGTACGTGGAATCAATATAGCTTTTTGAAATTAATTCAATGTTAATTTTTTCATATCCTTTAGTATTAACACCATAATCAAAAGATTCAATGCTTTGAATTATTTTAATTTGAGGTTTTTTCTTACAATCTATAATGTAGGTTTTCTCATTTCCAACCGCTACAAAAACATTATCAATATTAATATTCCAGAATCGAAGGTGATGTTTGAAAATTTCTTCTTCATTTTCAATAAGAACGTATTTTATCGCAGGAATAGTTTTATTAGGGGAATAACTGAAGTAATTTCCATCCAAAAAACTTGAAAATTCAGCATCTGTGAATCCTAAGTTAATCAAGTATTTACGAAAAACATTTTTAGTCATTTTTTCTTTCAAAGATAATCGAATAATCTTTTCTTTAAAATTTTCAAATAGTTATAATTTTAGCCCTATCGTCTTACAATGAACGCCAACGTTTATTTTTCAAACTACAAATATACAGCTTTCTTAAATAAAACATATAATTTTCGGAAATAAATTGCAATTAAATTATAAGTAATTGAAATATTGATTGATAAACTAATAAATAAATTTCGAAATAGAAACTTTATTGCCTGATTTTCAAATTAACTATATCCAAAATTTCTTTTTCCAATGCTACGGCTTTTTGTTCGAGTAGAAAAGTTTGTTCGAGTTTATGCGCTACAAATTCCTTGTCGTGTAAACTTGCAGCATTGATTTTTACATTTAAAGCAGCTCCCAAAACTGCCGAACGGGCTGCCAAAGCACCTACTCCCGCATCCGAAACCGAATTTGGATTCCCCATTTCTGCCATGGCTTTCATCACTTCCATGGCTTCAAAACTCACCTGCATCACCTTAAATGGTATTTCTATCGCATTGCGGGTGGCTGACTGTATGGCATTTTTACGATATAGTTTTTCAACTTCATCTTTTTGTGGCAAACCGAATGCATCCATAATGCCGTTAAAAGCTTTTGTATCTTCATCCACCAGCATAAGTAGCTGATTGTAATATGTTTTACCTTTGTCGGCCCATTCTGAGAACTCCTCCCATCGTTCATCCCAGCCTTTTTTGTGCGCCGATAAATTAGCCACCATAGTTCCCAATGCAGCACCCATTGCACCCATATAAGCAGCTATCGATCCTCCACCCGGAGCAGCCGATTCGGAGGCTGTTTCCTCTGCAAATTGTTTCAAACTGAAATTTACGAGTTTTTTATCAGATTGATTTTCAATTAAATATTCAATTATTTTCTTTTGGGGATCAAAAGGTGCTAATTCGTCCAAACCCATGGATTTTACGGCAATTTTCAATATCTCATTGTCCGAAATTCCTGTTGAGCGATGCTGTTTACGCAAGAAATACTTGCCGGCATCCAGCATAGCTTGCAGTGGAATTACTCCAACCAGTTCAGAACCCGTAACCCGAATACCCCGTGTGGCAGCACGTTCGCAGGCCAGTTCAAAAACCTGATAAATGGGAACGGCATTGATATCCGTAATATTAAATGATAATTGTGCTATTCCGTATTCCTCAATAAACCAGCCAATTCCTTTCACTCCTTTCAATAAGCCGGGGATATAAACAGGATTTCCCTGTTCGTCTTTGAGAATTTTTCCTGTTAGTGAATTTCCTTCCCGTTTTACGCGTCCTTTTTCACGTATATCGAAAGCGATAGAGTTAGCCCAACGGGTAGAAGTTGTGTTGAGATTTACATTGTATGCAATCAGAAAATTTCGGGCACTCACGGCTGTAGCTCCCGATTTGATCACTTTTTCGTTCATTTCAGCAGGGCCAAAATCAGGTTTCCAGTCTGGGTCGTTCAGTTTTTGCCCCAATCCTTCGTATTCACCTGCCCGACAATTGGCCAGATTCTTTCTTTTTTCTTCGGTGGCAGCAAATTCATAGCAATAAACAGGGATGGATAATTCTTCGCCAATGCGTTTGGCTAATTTATGTGCATATTCTACCGTTTCTTCCATGCTGATGCCTTTAATTGGAATAAGTGGAAGTACATCAGTTGCTCCAAAGCGTGGATGTTCGCCTTTATGTTTGCTCATATCAATCAGCTCTGATACTCTTTTTACAGCCCTGAATGCGGCTTCACATACTTCTTCGGGCGTTCCTACAAAAGTTACAACGGTTCTGTTAGTTGCTTTGCCCGGATCAACATTAATTAATTTTACACCTTCTACACTTTCTATTTCATGCAAAATTTGATTGATAATTTCCATGTTGTTTCCCTCGCTAAAATTAGGGACGCATTCAATGATTTTTTCCATATAATATTTTGATTTTCAATTTTTTATTAAAATACCGTTTTTCCAGATTTTTTCCGGTTGCATTTGTCCCTGATTATATAAAATTTCCTTGTAATCGTAAGTTTTAAATGCTATAAAATCGGCTGTATAATTCGGTTTTAAAATACCTTTATTATTTATATTCAATGCTTTGGCTGCTCTAAATGTTAGTGATGCCCACACTTCGGCCATGGTCAGTTTTTCAGCTGCTCCCAAAATAGCCGCCTGTACCAATAAATTTCCCATGGGTGCCGAACCCGGATTCCAATC
>CAMBSB010000225.1 GCA_945870155.1 Paludibacter jiangxiensis
AAATCATATTTGTTTCCTTTATTTTTCGAGTGCAAAGATAATTCAAGATTTTGATTCTACAAATAGTTTAGTAGAAAAAATTGTTTTTTTTGCACAAATTGAAAGATTTTATAGCTTTTTGATTCATATTATTTATAAATCTTCAAAAATGAGCTGGTATTTAGAATTTGTCATTTTTTTGAAAAAATGTTAATACTGTTTGATATACTATGAACTAAAGTGTCTATTATGGTTATTTTTTTCAACTTGATCAAAATTGATAAGTTTTTTATTATATATATTCTCAGAAATTGAAAACATATCGGATTTTTATTGTATAATTGTGAAACAAATGTTTTGAGCCTCAATATTGTGGTCAGAACAAAAAAATGATCAAATTTAAATTTGAATAAATGTTTCGAAAAATTAAGAATCCAATTTTGTTTCAAGGAAGTCTCAGGAATAAAAACTATTTCGAAGGTTGGTATTATAAAATGGTTAGCTCCGACGGCAGTTGTTCCGTGGCATTAATTCCGGGTATAAGTTTAACCAAACAGCACTCACATGCCTTTATTCAGGTTTTTATTACTAATGCAAAAGCTGATTTGAAAACAATTTATGTGGAATTCGATAAAAATAATTTCAGTGTAAATGACTCTCCTTTTGAGTTATGTATTCAACAAAACATTTTCACTGAACATGGAATTGATGTTTTAATTGAAAATCAGGATTTACATATTCAGGGTAAGCTGAAATTTTCGGGGAACACAAATATCGAAACTTCATGGCTTTCACCTTCAATTATGGGCTTTTTTTCCTTTTTTACCTTTATGGAATGTTATCATGGGGTGGTTAGCATGAGTCATAAGCTCGAAGGTAGTTTAAATATTGATGGGTTGGATGTAAATTTTAGCGGTGGGAGAGGGTATATTGAAAAAGATTGGGGCAAGTCATTTCCGCGCGAATATGTGTGGATGCAATCAAATCATTTTAAAAATTCCGGCACATCTTTTATGTTTTCCGAAGCTATAATTCCATTTAAGGCTTTTCACTTTAATGGACTGATAGTGAGTTTAATAATTGATGGGCAAGAATATCGTTTTGCCACATACAATGGATCAAAAGTAAGTGCAAAAGAGATAAAAAGCAACAGTGTTTGTTATGAGATAAAAAAAGGAAAACTGAAATTAATTGTTGAAGCTGTAAACGAAAAAACAATTTCGCTTTCGTCGCCCAAAAACGGTGCAATGATTCAATCAATTAAGGAAGGGCTTTCGGGGGTTATTAAATTGCAATTGTTCGATAACAAAAATTTAATTTACCAAGATACAGGAACACATGCCGGTTTGGAAATTATGATGCAACAGAAGTAGACAATTAATTCAATTGTGAGTTAACCCATAAATAAGGACGTTTCCGAATATTTTTATAAAGCAAATTTTGGGTATATATTATATTTTTTCAAATTTTCCTTTAACAAGAAAATTAACTGCCATTTTTACCACTTTTTCGTTTTTAACTAAGGTGCCATGGCTTGAAATTACATAAGCTACATCGGTTTCTATTCCTAATTTTGATTTCTCAACAGGTATAACACCATCGTTGTTGCCTTCAATAAAAATATTATATCCATTTTTATATTCACTTATTCCGTTAATTAAACCAACCTGACAAGTTGGAATCGGATATCGGGAAGCACCGCTAATTGGGTTAGTAGTAAGGTTACTGATATTTGGACCGCAAATTTTTCTGAGAATAGAGTATTGAGAGCAAAAATCGGCCAATGACAATCCCTGATTGGGTGGAGCAATCATCACAAAACGATTGATAAGTGGAAAATTACTTTTATTATCAATATATTGATATAATGACCTGACTACCAATGCCCCCATGGAGTGAGTCACAAAGGATACAGTATCACAATTATCGACTTTTATTTTATTTAATAAATGTTTTGAAATAGAATCGATATCCTCCGAAATACTTTGATACTCATAAATTTCGCAACTATACCCTTTTTTTTCTAAAGCTGATTCAATTTTTTTGAATTTATTTCCTATTCCACCATATCCATGAATTAAGTAAACCTTGTGCGAAGCTGTTATTGAGGAAAAAAAGAGTGTAAAAACTACAGATAATGTAAATAAACGTTTAAGCATTTTAATTTTTATATAGAAAAATTAGTTAAATTTATTTTTACTGAAATATCCATTTTCAAGAAAATCGATTACCAGTTTGATGACTTTATTATTTAAAACCAGGGCAACATGCGAAGCATTTACGTATGCTACATCTTTTTCAATACCTATTTTTGTGTTTTTTGCAGGAACAATACCATCATTATCGCCTATAATAAAAATATTAAATCCTGTTTTTTTCCCGGTTACACCTGCTATTAATCCTACTTCACAAGTTGGAATAGGAAACTTTGCAGCTCCTGTGTCAGGATCGGTTGTCAAATTGTCAACATTTGGTCCAACAATGTATTTTACAAATCCAAATTGCGCCCAAAAATCGGCAATCGGCGAACCTTGATTTGGAGAAGCAATCATCACAAAACGATAAATAAATGGATTATTTGTTTCACTATCAACATATTGATACAATGAACGAACAACTAATGCACCTAAAGAATGTGTTACAAACGAAACACTGTCATAGTTTTCTTGTTTTATTTTGTAAAACAAATGTTTGGCAGTAATTTCAACATCCTGTGATAAACTTGGATATTTGAAAATTTCACATGTATATCCCTTATTTTCAATTGTATTTTGTAATTTTTCAAGCTCTATTCCTAATCCGGCATATCCATGTACCAAGTAAACTTTGTGTGTTGCGTTAGAATTAAAAGAGATTAAAATTAAAACAAACAGGGTCGGGATTAATTTCTTAAGCATAGATTATTTTTTTAATCATTATAATAATCTAATGTACAAAAACTGTTCCAAGTTTGAGAAAAAAAACAACTGACAATGGTCAGTAACAGTAATTTGAACAGACATTTCAGACTTCAAATAAAAAATTAAAATTGAAGAATGAAAGATTGTGTGAAATCCGAAACGCAAAACCCGAAACCCTATGGCAATTTGTAATTTAAACCTATCACTAAATCATCGTTTCTAATTAATAAAGTACCTGATTTCAGAATAAATACTGTAAATTTAGGTGTTGAGTAATTCAAATTCGCTGCATAACCTAAATCCATAATGTAATTTGGTAAAGAAACAATATATCCTGCCGAAAAATTTACACCTACACTACTTTGTTTAAATTTATAATCCAATCCAAATGTACCACTCAAATTTACTGCAAATTTGTCGGGTACTAATGCTATGGATTCCAAATCTTTATGTTTGTATTTTAGATATTCACCATTTTCGTAAAGTAATGAAGCCCTTATACCAAACGGCCGGATAATTATGTTCTGAAATGGAATACTTAATTGAAAATCAGTACTTACACCACCACCAAAATACTTTTTGTAATCTGTTGTTTCATAAATACCATTATCATAAAATTTATTCAATATCCCAATTTTACCTAAATATCCAAAAGCACCATAGGATAAATTGTAATATTCTTCGGTTTGGGTTTGTGATACATTAAGCTGACCATAATAATTATCCTTAACATCGCTGTAAGCGTTTTGAAAAAATGATTTATTCAATTTACCACCAATATATGAACTTACAATTGCCGAATCGCGATAAACAGGTTTTGTGAAAACTATGGGTTCTATTGTTGAATTTGCAATAAAAAGTGATGAGCAAGAAGAAAATGTAAGCACAATTGCAGCATAAAATAGAAGATTTAATTTCATAGATGTTTGAGTTATTTTCACTAAAATTTAAATGTAACAATTATAAATTATTTTAATGCGCTGATATTCAATTGAAATTCAATTCGATACAAAATCACTTTAATTTTCTGAATTTTTTGCAAATGTAATGAAAATTATTTAGATAAAAAATAGCAAAACAAAAAAATAATCATTAGTTTTGAATGTAATTTAAACTTTTTGGAATTTCCGATATTATGCTTTTTAAATATTTAATAATCATTATTATAGCTAGGAATTTTTAATTAGACTAACTGATATTTATAACTACGATTAATATGACGAATTGTCATTAACTGAACTTTCGCATTTAGAACTGATAGAATATCAAAGATATACAAGGATGCGGTGATTTTTATACTTGCAGTAACCTACTCCCCTCAAATACTATTTACCAATTTCTTTCTCCTATTGGAGAAAGTACCCGAAGGGGGATAGAGGTCAAGGAGAGGGGTTGGGGGTGAGGTAGAAGGAAAGTCAATCAGAAAAGTATTATTTGTATAACCAATTGATAATCAATTATTATGCTTTTTATAATAATCAGTTAGTCAACAAATAAGTTACATACGAAAGTTGAATCATTAAGATTAAATCAATTTAACTTGCTTGCAATTTTTTTTTTGTAACCAACCAACTGTATAATTTTAATTTCTAAAGTTTTAATTTTAAGTAAAGTATTAAAATTGTGGAACCCAGGTATTGATTTCAAGATAAAGTATGAAAATTTAAAATATTTGATTAAGTTTTTTATTGTTATTTAAATATTCAACTACTTCTACTTTACCATAATAAAATGTTAAACCACAAAAGAACACAATAGAAACACAAAAGAAGTAAAAATAAGTAGTATAGTTCACAAAAGAGAATTTTCAATAATGAAAATTATTACTTTTGTTGCCTTTTGTGATCTTTTGTGGTTCAATTCTTGTAAAAAATTGATTTATTTTTAATTTGGTAAAGTAGAACTACTATTTTTTAATTTTAAAAATAATATAAAGTCATATTTTTTGAATTTAAGAAGCTTATATCGAATTTTCTGATTTTTTATATAATCATAAATATAAACATTATAATTAATTGCTTACTTTTGTATTCAAAGACTATAAAATTGAACATGACGAAAAATACATATAATTATTTAAATAAAATAAATTCACCTGTCGATTTAAAAGCTGTACCACGAAAAGAGTTAGGAAATGTTTGCAACGAATTACGTCAATTTATAATTGATGAAGTTGCCAAGAATCCGGGGCACCTTGGTTCAAATCTTGGCGTAGTTGAGCTTAGTGTGGCGATTCATTATGTTTTTAACACACCTTACGATCGAATAGTATGGGACGTAGGTCATCAAGCATACGGACATAAAATTCTTACTGGCAGGCGTGATCAATTTCATACCAACCGCCAATTTAAAGGGCTTTGTGGTTTTCCTACTCCAACTGAAAGTGAGTATGATGCGTTTGGTGTTGGTCATTCATCTACTTCTATATCAGCAGCTTTGGGTATGGCTGTGGCTTCGTTGCAAAAAGAAGAAACTAACCGGCATGTAGTAGCCATAATTGGCGATGGTGCCATGACTGGCGGATTGGCATTTGAAGGACTTAACAACACTTCGATGGATAAAAATAACCTATTGATAATTCTGAATGATAATCAAATGGCTATTGATCCAATTCATGGTGGAATTACTCAATATCTGATAGATATTACTACTTCGCAAACATATAATCGATTGAGATACAAGGCTTATAAAGTTTTAAAAAGACTTGGGTTGATTAGCGATAAAGGAAAAAATAGAATAATTAGTTTTAACAATACGGTTAAAGCCGCATTAACAAAGCAACATAACATTTTTGAGGGCTTGAATATCAGATATTTTGGACCGGTAGATGGACATGATATTGAAGGAATGGTGAAAATTTTGAATGATATAAAAGAATTTTCAGGACCAAAAGTATTACATTGTATTACAAAAAAAGGAAAAGGTTACGAGCCTGCTGAGAAATCGGTTACAGAGTGGCATGCTCCCGGAAAATTCTGTGTAGAAACCGGTGAACGAAATTTAACAGCACCTTCAACTCCTACACCACCATTGTTTCAGGACGTTTTTGGAGAAACATTATTAGAACTTGCAAAAGAAAATAAAAAAATAATTGCTATTACACCGGCAATGCCTTCGGGATGCTCCATGATAATTATGCAAAAAGAAATTCCCAACAGAGTTTTTGATGTGGGAATAGCTGAGGCACATGCAGTTACTTTTTCGGCGGGACTGGCCAAAGAAGGCTTAACACCATTTTGTAATATCTATTCATCGTTTTTGCAGCGTGCTTACGATAGTGTAATTCATGATGTAGCATTACAAAACTTACCTGTAATTTTTTGTTTGGATAGGGCGGGAGTAGTTGGTTCGGATGGTGCTACACATCATGGAATTTTTGATATTGCATATATGCGATGCGTGCCTAATATGACCATATTTTCACCACGCAATGAAATTGAACTTAGAAATATCATGTTCACTGCACAAAATTTCAAAAGTGGCCCATTGGTAATTCGTTATCCTCGTGGAAAAGGATATATCAATGATTGGCGTCAAGCTATGGAGGAGGTTCAAATAGCTAAAGGTGAGATGCTTAAAGATGGAAATAAGTTGGCTGTTTTAACAATTGGTACCATGGCTTATAATGCTCAAAAAGCCATAGAACTTGTAGAAGATCAAAAAGATATTAAGATAGCACATTATGATATGCGATTTGTAAAACCTCTTGATGAAAACATGTTACATGAGATTGGGAAAAAATTCAAGAAAATTATAACAATTGAAGATGGTGTTATAAATGGAGGCTTTGGTAGTGCAATTTTAGAATTTATGTCCGATAACAATTATTTAATTCACGTAAAACGCCACGGTATAAAAGATACATTTGTAGAGCATGGTAGTCCCGAAGAACTTCATACCATGCTTGGACTTGATGCTGAAGGTATTGCCAATGAAATAAATAATCTTATAAATGCAAAATAATGCAGAAATCAGGGCTCTTGATTCTTGGCTCTTTAGTTCTGTATATTGTCATATTTACTCAGTAGAAATTTCATTTAAAATTAACATATTAATTTACGAATAATCAAAATTTCAGATATGAAAATTATTATAGCAGGTGCCGGTGAAGTAGGTACTCACTTAGCAAAATTATTAGCCCGCGAAAATTTCGATATTCTTTTACTTGATGAAGATCCGGCAAAGTTAAAAGATTTGGAGTCAAGTTATGATTTGATGATAAGTGTAGGTTCACCTACTTCCATCAACGATTTGAAAGAAGCAGGTATTGATAAAGCTGATTTATTTGTTGCAGTAACTCCACTGGAAAGTATTAATATGACAGCATGTATGCTTGCTACCAATTTAGGTGCAAAACGAACCCTGGCACG
>CAMBSB010000226.1 GCA_945870155.1 Paludibacter jiangxiensis
TTTGTAATACGAATAATCAAAAGTAGGAGGTGCTACGAAAACTGAATCCATTTTCTCAATAAACTTAGCTTTTCCACCCATCAAATCAATCAGACCCTGCACATCGTGAAACACACACCAAGTCCAGTGCCACGAGCATCCTTCGGTAAAGGCATCTCCCCATTTATCAGGTCGGAAAGGCGATTGAAAAGTACCATCTTCGTTTCTGCCCCGCATAAAATTAACCGATTTGTCGAAAACATTTTTATAGTTATGAGCTCTTTTTGCAAAGGTATCTATTTCAGCTTGTGGTCGTTTCAACGCTTTGGCTAGTTTCCAAATATTATAATCCGCAAAAGCATACTCCAATGTTCTGGCTGTATTTTCCTTTTTGCCCACATTGTATGGAATGTATCCCAATTTATTGTAATAATCAACTCCAAACCTACCTACAGAGCTCATCGGTCCTTCGTTTTGACTATTTTTTAAAATGGCTTCGTAAAGCGTATTTATCTCTTTATTCGGAATTCCTTTCAGGTAAGAATCTGCAATAAGAATGGCTGAATTGGAACCAACCATACAATCTCTATGACCCGGACTAGCCCATTCGGGTAACCAGCCACTTTCTTTATATGCATTTGCCAACCCTTCCATAATCTGACTGTTAAGTTCCGGAAACACAATAGTTAATAATGGAAATGCAGCTCTGAAAGTATCCCAAAATCCATTGTCGGTAAACATATACCCATCCAACACTTGTCCGTTGTAAGGGCTATAATGAACGATTTTATTATCCTTGTCAAATTCGTAAAACTTACGCGGAAAAAGCATGGTACGATACATGGCCGTGTAAAAGGTGGTCAGCTGCGCATCGGTTCCACCTTCAACTGAAATTCGGCTTAATTGCGTGTTCCATTCGGCTTTGCCCTTATGTGCTATTTGGTCAAAAGTATTATCTCCAATTTCTCTTACAAGGTTAAGCTCAGCTTGCTCAAAACTGATAAATGAAGAAGCAATTTTCAGATTCACCTGCTCGTTTGCTTTTGTTTTGAAGCGGATAATACTGCCCGAATGTTTACTTTCAACTTCTAATTTATCATCCAAAATCGTCCCATCTTCTACGGTAAAGGATTGTTCAAAATCCTTATCAACATAAATTACAAAATAATTCTTGAAATTGTAAGGAACACCACCTGAAGCATTACGTGCATAGCCAATAATTTTTCGCTCGTTAGGAAAAACCTTGATATATGAATTTTTGAAAAACGCATCCACAATTAGATAAGCTTTATCCGTTTGTGGATAGGTAATTCTGAAGCAAGCGGCTCTTTCGGTAGGTGTAATTTCAACAGTTGTATTGTAATTGGCCAAATACGCTTTGTAATAATGTGGACTTGAAATCTCCGCTTTGTGCGAATACCACGATTCGCGTTTCTCTTCGTCGAAAACCAAATTTTCGGTAGTTGCAAAAATAGAAAAAGCACCATAGTCATTTATCCATGGCGATGGTTGGTGTGTTTGTTTGAAACCTCTGATTTTGCTAGCAGCATATTGGTAGCACCATCCATCGCCCATTTTGTTGGTTTGCGGTGTCCAGAAATTCATTCCCCAAGGCATAGCAATGGTTGGATAAGTGTTGCCATTCGACAATTCATATTTGGAATCTGTTCCTACCAATGGATTTACGTATTTGGTAAAATCCCTTGATACTTGTCCAATGATTAGTAAGCTTTTAGTCAAAAAGAATACTATTAAAATATTTAATTTCATTGTAGTGAATTTTTTAATCTTTTACCCCCCAATTTTTATTGGGTAGTTTTCCCAATGTCAATTTTAGCGTCCCTCCTTTTGCGAATACTTCGTGAGGAAAACTAAACTTTGTCCAGTTTTTTCCATTTAGTTCAGCACGCTGAATGTAATTGTTTTGATCCAAATTATTTATTGTTTTAATCACAAAAGTCTTTCCCTGATAGTATTTAGGATTTAGTTGTATCTCGATTTTATCAAAAAGGGAAGAACTAATTTCGTACTGTGAATTTACCGATGCGCCACCATCCATTTGAAACAATCCGATAGCCATCAAAACACCCAAAGCACCCATTTGTCCTTGATCTTCGTCGCCATTATATCCACCGTATGGTGTAATATCGCCAAAAGTTATATCTTTTACTTCGCGTACCCACTTTTGCGTTAACCAGGGCGCACCGCTGTAATTAAAAAGATGAGCCATCTGACACGAAGGCTGATTTTCGTAATCTACCCAACTGATAGCGTGATTGTTATGCGGTGCTACGAAGTTATTTGGTTTGGCTTTGATAAAGCTACTATCGAGAAATTGCGTGTATTTATCTTTGCTTCCAAATAACTTTATCAACCCTGCCAAGTCGTGTGGAACAAAGTTCGTGTAAATGGCTGAATTACTTTCACAAAATCCGGGTGAATTAAATGATTCGCCAATGGGTTTAAAATTCGCTATCCAGCTTCCATCGATATTTCGTGGATGCATAAATCCTGTTTGCGGATTCCACAGGTTTTTATAATTTTCGGCACGTTTACTAAACATTTCAACATCCGTTTTTTTTCCAAGTGCTTTTGCCAATTGGCCAACACACCAATCCTGATAGGCATATTCCAGAGTCATAGAAGCACCATCAAGGTGCATTCCTTTGCCTTTAATGCCTTCGGGCACATAGCCTCGTTCAAGGTAATATGCCATTCCTCCACCTTTGGGATTTTCCCCAATTTCGTAACCAGCACGGTCGCGTATTCCACCTTCGAAAGCATTTTTACAAAGACCTTCGTAGGCCTTTTGTACATCGTAGTTACGAATACCTTTGTTGTAAGCCGTAGCAAAAAACGATGATGCAGGGTCGCCTATCATTACATAGGTATAATTTCCTCCCGACGGACCTCGGGGAATTAAGCCGCCATACTTATACATTTCCACCATGCTGGCACAAAATTCATCCATAATTTCAGGATAAACCATTGACCAAAGGACGTTCAAATTCCAATGACTTCCCCACCAAGCATCAAAGTTGTATTGATTGTGTTTGGGCTTACCATTGGCACCAAGCTCAATCTGACGAACAACTGGAGATTTTCCTGTCATATCGCAGTATTTTCCATCTATATCACTGCAAATCTTACGACCAAGTAAAGAGTGCCACAAGTCGGTATAGAATTTTATTTGCTGTTTTTTTGTTCCACCTTTAATTTTTATACGGCTCAAATTATCGTTCCACTCCTTGTCCGACTCAGCAACAATTTTCTCGAAATTCCAATGAGCCAATTCACTATTCATATTCAAACGGGCTTGCTGAATACCTGTGTACGAAATGGCGACTTTCATTAACAATGTATTGCTCTGATTTTTATCGAAATTGACATAAGCTCCAATTCCTGCACCTTGTATGCTTTGTGATTGCAAATGAAGCAATTGTCCTTTTTCCCAGGTTCCAAATTTTGAGATTGGTTGGTTAAAGCGTGCCACAAAATACACATAAGTGGGTTTTGACCGACGAATATTGGAAGCCATTAAACTGTAACCAGCTATTTCATAATTATTTATTTTTTGCACCATGGCAGAATCCATTGGTCCTTGTCCTAAATGAGCACCCACATCGAAAATTACATATTTGGTGGTGTCTTTTGGAAATGAATATTTATGAAAGCCCACTCTGCAAGTTGATGTTAACTCTGCTCGGATATTGTAATCTTTCAGGTAAACGCTGTGGTAACCAGGTCGAGCCACTTCGTCGGTATGACTAAATGACGATTTATATGCCTCCATTCCCAAATGTCCTTTAAAAATTCCGACTGTTGGCATTACGGGAATGCCCGACAATTGCCATTCATGCACATGCGAGAAACATCTTATTGATAGTGAATCATATAGATAACCAGCGTTCCAGTCGCCTTTCACCCAAGTGTCCGGGCTTAAGCTCACCATACCAAATGGTCGGGCAGCAGAAGCAAAGAAAAACCAACGGGACTTATGTGTATCAATAAAAGGATTGACATAATCGGTTAAATTACTTGCCGTCGATTTGGAAATAACAATCTGAACAACAATAGTAATGATGAGTATGACCTTTCTATACAAAAAATATTTCATTTTCACCTTTGATGGTTTATTGGATATTGTATAACTTAGATTGTTATTGATATTTATTTATTGTACTATCAGTTTTGTGTTGCTTATTGTTTTGCCCGATTGTACCGAAACCAGATAGAAGGAGCTTTTCAACCAGCCAGCAGTATTTATCTCTATGAAATTTTTGCCTGAAATATTGTTTTTATATACTACTTGTCCCTGAAGATTGCTAACTATTACTTTAAAAGTGTCAGATTCACTTGCGCCATCCAATTTTATTGTAAGTTTGTCCTGATTTAATGGATTTGGAAAAATACGAACACCTGATAATGCAATATTTGAAACAGCATTTAACGAACCATCAACAATAATAATTTGGTCAATTTTTGTATTAACACTTGCTGTTTTGACATGATAAATACGCAAATAATTGATGGCGCTCAAATCGGGCGTACCACCCGTTACACCAGCAGTACTAAAAGGTAATGTTACCAAATTCCATCCATTTTGTAAAGTGCCAATACTCCAATTAAATTCATTTTTATCAGGTATACCAGCACTGCCCAGTTCAACCTGATTAGCTACAGCAAATAAGTTTATATCCGATACAAAATACCAGAATTGCAGGTTGCCGTTTTCTATAGTTGAACCGGTATTAATAGGTGGCGAAAAAACTTTTTTAAAATCATCTGTTTTTGATCCAACCGATTGTAGGCAAGCAGCTCCTTCTTTTTTGTCGGCATTGTTCACCGTCAATGTATTCGACGATGTCCAGCCGCTATTCGAATCGCAATTAGAAAGAATTTTGTTTACGGGTCGTGGATTTACAGTTATAGCAGAAATTGCCGTTTTTTCACCATCCTGGGTAGTAACTAAAATGTTGCAAGTGCCTGGTGCTACTGAAGTAACCAATCCAAGCGAGTTAACTGTTGCCACATTGGTATCGCTCGAGGTCCAAGTTATGTTTTTGTTCGATGCATTTGATGGAGAGATAGTTGCTATAAGTTGCAGCTCGTTACCCATGGTAATTGATGCAGTAGCAGGAAGCACCGATATACTGCTCACGAAAATCTGATTTATTGTAGTGATGGCCGTAGTTGCTATTTTTCCGCCATCCTCGGTAGTTACTGTAATAGTAGCTGTACCAATCGAAACGGCAGTAACCATGCCTATTGAATTTACGTTGGCAACTGCTGTATTATCCGAAGTCCAACTTAAATTTTTATTACTTGCATTTGCTGGCACTATTGTAGCTGCTAGTTGCTGTGAACTACCTACATTTAAAGTTAAAGATGCTGGTAAAAGAACTATTCCTGTAACCGGAATATTGGCTGAAACAAGTTTACCATTTCCCGCCCAACTTGCCAATTTGTTGTAAATATTTCCGGTTCTTTGTTCTGGTATTGTGATGTTTGAAACTGCTTCGCTGCCAAGTCTGTCTTCCAGTTGTTTTAAATACAGACTACGTGTATCAACATGTACACCTGCAGGACCTGATTTTTCCCAATATCCACGAAAAATAAAATCGGGATGTAAATCGTGGCTAACTGCACCGTGATTCTCATTACCAATACTTCCAATTAAAAAATTTTGAGATCCCATGGCAGCATCACAAACATACGCAGCGCATTCGAGATTCCAACCAACAGTTTGTGCTCCACAAAAAGCATGGCCTGCCGAAGGGTCAGCGTATTCAGTAATTTCCATAGTGGAACTGGCTTTAATATTATCGAACAATGTGCCCGTAGCCCAACGATGATGTGGCCCCAACACACTCAGTCCGTGTGCGCTATAACAGTCAACAAACACATTGGGACCAGGCATTCTGGCGTGAGTTACAAAGTCATGTCGTCCGTAATCGGAATAACAACGCTGAAAAAGAACGCGCGTGGAGCCAGCATCCAAACAAAAGCCATAACGCCATCCGCCTGAAATAGCTCCCCGTGGATCAATATACGCACATTCTTCAACGGTTACATTCATCACTCCCCATGTCATTATAGCCGCTTCGGATGTACGAGTTACTGTTACGCCATGTATCCAACTGTTATCCAAAAATCGTGGTCTTATACCTGCCCGTAAACGATTTCCATTGCCTGATACCGAAGGACTACCTCCATCTTCGATACCTACAATACGTAAATCTTCAACTCCGCATTTGGTTAATCGTCCGGTTGTTGCGTATTTTGTTATTTGCCCACCACCATATTTGGTTTGCATGGGTTGAACAATCGAACAGTCGATGGTGATAGTATTGCCAACTTTGGCGATTATTTTACGTTTAAATCCAATGTTGTAAGCTTCTCTTTCGCCTGCAACTGTCCAATAATCAGCCGGATCGTTAATATATCCACCTGTAGTCACTTTAAGATCCGAGAACCAAATATCATTGGGAGTAAATCGTACTATAATCTTATCTCCTATAGCATAACTACTTGCATCGGCCACAGTAAATGTTTTTGCACCAGTTCCAACATAAGCATCGGTAATGCGTGTCATATTACTCTCCGAAGTTGATTGTGTAAGTGGCTCAAGGGTTATCATGGTATGATTCAGTGCAAAATCTGAATAAAGTATTGTGCCATCGGTTCCTTGTCCTTCACCACGTAACACTACTCCGCTGGCCCAGATTCTCAATGCGTAACCGTAACCATCAGTGAGTACCGGAATACTTCCATCGTTCAATCTGTAGGTTCCTTTTTTAAGCAATACTGCTCCTCTAAATCCATTTGCATCAAGAGGCATATTACAAACCTGGTCAATAGCATCCTGAATTCGAGTTCTGTCTTCGCCTGAAGATGTTGGATTCAATGTAATTTTTACTGGCACTTCTCCTACCGGCACTCCGATAGCACCATCCATATAACCTACATTCGAAAAATCGGGCAAGGTATTATCATTGTTTACCTCGGCATTATTTGCATACGGAACATAAACAAGTTTTCCGTTTGTGCCAGGATAAACCAAAGATGATTCTGCTGAATAACAGGCTAATGCTACTAAAAATTGAAATGCTAAAAATAGAACTATGTGTTTTTTCATTTGTTTAAAAATTGTCCTTTTACCGTTATATAGAGTTTTAATAAGTTTTCGTTGGTTCGGTATCGTCGTATTTCTTTTGAA
>CAMBSB010000227.1 GCA_945870155.1 Paludibacter jiangxiensis
TTGGAGTTGTTCAAACACAAAATTTGTAGGCCGTGGTCCAGCAGCGGGAATATTCATTCCGTATAAATGCCATCCATCATCAATACTTGCTTTAAATATTATATCAGCAGTAGTTGAACTTGTGTTTTTTAACTCAAAAGTCCATTTAATTGGTTCTAGAATTTGTGAAAATGAACCAGAATAAGAGAGCAAGAGCACGAGTGAAATTATAAAAATCTTCTTCATAATTTATTTTTTTGTGTGTCAATATTATTTATTTTTCAAAACTAATACAATAACATGAATATATGAATACTTGTTCATTTGATTTTTTTATTATTAACGATAATTTGCAATTTCAATTTGCAATAATACAAAAATAGTACAAAAATCAATCACTTCATTAATGACGAATAAATTGTTTAAAAATATAATTGAAATTGATCATTGAATTTTTTTTGATTATTGCGAGTTTTTGATAGATGTTTTTAATAACAAAAAAATGATGGAATAACTTTATCGATTTTAGGATTCACATTTTGATATTATTCAGTTTTTTAAAAATAAAAAACTGAATAAACATTAATTTACTAAACATTTATTGTTGTAATTTCATTTATTGTAATAAATATATGTTTTTTATTTTACCTTTGTAAAAAAAATCATAATTGAAATTTAAAATCATATGATTTTGATTTTATTATATTTCAAAACAAAAATTACTGTTTCCAATTTTATTTCATAATATATTTAATATGAGCGTATTAAGACGTATTTCAATAACGGTTTCATTTTTTCTAATTGTAATTTTCAATTTATTTTCAATACCTGCATCGCCTGACCCGATTAAAATTAAGCAAGCTGATGGTTCCGAGATTACAATTTATTTACGTGGAGACGAGTTTTTTCATTATAAAACAAGTTTGGATGGTTATTTAATTAGCCAAAATGATAAAGGAATTTTTGAATATGCTCAAAAAAACGCATCCGGCAGCCTAATTACGACTGGTGTTAAAGCTAGAGAAGTTGATGCTAGAACAAATTCAGAAAGAAAATTTTTAAAAACATTAGATAAGAATTTGGATTTTAGATCAATAAGTCAAACGAATCGTTCGTTTCGTGTTTCAACAAATGCAGTTAAAACCGACAAGAATGCATTTCCATTGGTTGGCAGTCCTAAATCGTTGGTAATTCTTGTGAATTTTAAAGACAAAAGTTTTATAACAGCAAATCCACTATTATCTTTTACAAATTTGTTAAATCAACAGGGTTATAATGTTAATGGAGGAACAGGATCAGCAAAAGATTATTTCAAAGAAAGTTCAAATGGTGCGTTTACTCCTCAATTTGAAGTAGTTGGACCATTTACCTTGCCACAGGATATGTTATATTATGGCGAAAACGTATCGGATAATGACAAAAATCCTCGTCAAATGGTTGTAGATGCATGTAAATTGGCAGATGACGCTGGTGTTGACTTCACTCAATATGATACGGATAGCGATGGTAAAGTAGACAATGTATTTATCTATTATGCGGGAAATAATGAAGCTGAAGGTGCAAATGTAAATACAATTTGGCCACATCGTTGGACATTGTCTAACACAAACTCAAAATTCGATAATAAAATTGTATATGATTATGCTTGTACTTCGGAATTAAAAGGTACTGGTAGTACCATGTGTGGAATTGGTACTTTTTGTCATGAGTTTGGTCACGTTTTGGGTTTGGTTGATTATTATGCAACAAATGGTGCAAAACATCATACACTTTCTAATTGGAATATAATGGATGGAGGTGCTTATCTTAATCAGGGTCGTACACCACCTACTTATAGCGCTTATGATCGATTTTTTTTAAATTGGTTACAACCTGTTGAATTAAAAACCGGCCAAAACGTAGAATTGCCATCGTTGATTTCGAGTAACAAAGCTTATTTAATTACTCAAAATGGAAATCATAATATGGATGGTGCAAATCCTACTCCTGTTGAATTTTTTACACTAGAAAACAGACAAGCTACAGGGTTTGATAGTTTTTTGCCTAGTTCAGGTTTACTTGTAACACGTATATATTACAATGAATCAAGTTGGTATAATAATGGTCCAAATAATACAGAGACATCTATGGGGGTGGATATTATGGAGGCTGATGGTATTGCTTCATCATCGTCTTTGGCTGGTGATCCTTTTCCCGGTGCAACGAATAAAACTTCATATACTCCTGTTTTAAGAAATGGAACAGTTGTGAACAAACCACTAACTTACATTAAAAAAGAAACTAATGGAAACATTACTTTTCGTTTTATGGGAGGTGGAGATGTTCCTATGATTACTACAATTTCAAGTTTCAATGAATTTAACACTGTACATGGAACGCCTTCACCATATCAGACTATAAAAGTGTATGGCAAAAGACTCACTTCAAATTTGAATATTGCTTTTTCACAAAACATTCATTTCGAGATGCGAAAACAAAGTGAATCGGATAGTAATTGGCGTAAATCAATATCATTAATTCCATTAAATTCAAAAGTTGATACTACAATAATTTTAGTTAGATATAACCCTATAGAACCTTCGTACGATAATATTCATGCAGATAATATTACATTAACATCGTTGGATGCTGAAACCATTCAATTGTCATTACTTGCTAAATCAACAAGACCTGTTTATGTTGTTAAACCGGATGCTATGCCTGCTTCTGATGTGACTCTTGGCAGTTTTCAAGCAAATTGGAATGAGGTATTTGATGCAAGTGGTTACTATTTAACTCTTTATAGTCTTTCGGATGGTCAGTCAGAAATGAAAGAAACATTTAGAAATGGAATAAATCCTTCATTGGGTTGGACAATTATGGCTGATGCTATAACAACATCGAAAACATATAGTGGCGATTCAATTCCTGCTATTTGGTTAAAGCAAACCGGTGAATATATTGAAACAGAGAAATATAATTTGGCCAGTTCAGGGTTATCGTTTTATCTAAAATCAATGTTAGCAGAAAACAGCAAATTATTGGTTGAAGCTTGGAATGGAACGCAATGGGAATTGATTGATGAAATAACGACAACCGCTTCTCTGACAGCAACAAAATCGTATAATTTTACAATTGATAAAAATTACATTCAATTTAGATTTAAATATACTCAAGTAAATGGTCAGTTAGCAATTGATGATATTAGTGTTAAATTTTCAAAGGTTATCGAATTCATTGCAAATAACAAATGGGTAACAACCAATTCGTTTTTAGCTGAAAATTTAGTTTCAAATAGAGACCATTTTTATAAAGTAAAAGCAAGTGACAGAACACTTACCGAAGATAAAAAACTAATTCTCTATGAAAACATTACCAGTTTTTCAAATTTAGTGACAGTTAAAACATTAGAAGATACCAATATTAAAAGATTAAGAGTTGAAAAGATGGAAAGTGATGGAACTGTTTTTGTTTTTATCCCTTCTGTCGACGACAATTTATATATCTATAATTTTGCTGGTCAGTTAGTTTACTTAATCAAGCCTAACTCATTGAAAATCAATATATCCGAAATTTTAACTCGAAAACAGCCTTATATATTGGTATCGGGCGGTAGAAGTACCAAAGTTTATTTGTAAAATCTTTATCGTCAAAATTAAGTATTTAATTTTTTCAGAATTTCATTTTTAAAGCTTTCCGCCAGAGACTTTTAAGCCTTGCGACGGAAAGTTTTTATTTGTAAATATTACAGCATAGTATTAAATAAGTAAATAAAATAAATAAAAATATATGTTATCAGCCGACGGACTTACAGTTGAATTTAATGGACAAACACTTTTTCAGGATATTTCATTTGTGATAAATGAAAAGGACAGAATTGCACTTATGGGAAAAAATGGAGCAGGAAAATCTACTTTGCTCAAAATTTTAGCAGGAGTACGTGAGCCAAATCGTGGAAAAGTATCTTATCCTAAAGAAACAATTGTTGCTTATTTACCTCAGCATTTACTAACTCAGGATACACGTACGGTTTTTGAAGAAACAGCTCAAGCGTTTTCTGCATTAACCGATATGGAGAATCAAATAAATGCAATGAACGAAGAGCTAAGCATAAGAACTGACTATGAATCTGATAGTTATATGGAGCTTATCGAGAAAGTTTCAACCTTAAGTGAACAATTCTATAGCATTGAAGAAATAAATTATGATGCTGATATAGAAAAAACATTGTTAGGTTTGGGCTTCTCACGCGAAGATTTTCAACGTAAAACTTCCGAATTCAGTGGTGGCTGGCGAATGAGAATAGAGTTGGGAAAAATACTGCTTCGTCGTCCTGATGTTATTTTATTGGATGAGCCTACAAATCATCTCGACATTGAGTCAATTCAGTGGTTAGAGGATTTTTTAATTAATTCAGGAAAAGCCGTGGTAGTTATTTCGCACGACCGTGCATTTGTTGACAATATTACTACAAGAACCATAGAAGTTACTATGGGTAGAATTTACGATTATAAAGCCAAGTACTCGCATTACCTCGAGTTGCGTAAAGAAAGACGTGAACAACAGCAAAAACAGTTTGATGAACAGCAAAAAATGATAGCTGAAAATATGGAGTTTATTGAACGCTTCAAAGGTACATATTCCAAAACTTTACAGGTTCAGTCGCGTGTGAAAATGCTTGAAAAGTTGACCATAGTTGAAGTAGACGAAGAAGATACTTCGCGTTTAAGATTGAGATTTCCACCTGCACCCCGATCAGGTAATTACCCTGTAACCGCCGAGAATGTTGGTAAAACTTATGGTGAGAAGCTTATTTTTGGTCAGGCAAATTTTATGATTGAGCGTGGTGAGAAAATTGCTTTTGTAGGTAAAAATGGTGAAGGTAAATCTACATTAGTGAAAGCAATTATGAGTGAAATTGAGCATGAAGGTAAACTTACTTTAGGGCACAATGTGAAAATTGGCTATTTTGCTCAAAATCAGGCTTCTTTATTGGATGATAACTTAACAGTTTATCAAACTATCGACGATATAGCGGTAGGTGATATCAGAACAAAAATTAAAGATTTACTTGGTGCTTTTATGTTTGGTGGAGATGAGTCTTTCAAAAAAGTAAAAATACTTTCGGGTGGAGAACGTACTCGTTTGGCTTTACTTAAATTATTGTTGGAACCTGTAAATCTACTTATTTTGGATGAGCCAACCAATCATTTAGATATGAAAACCAAAGATATTCTCAAACAAGCTTTAGTAGAATTTGATGGTACATTGATTGTTGTTTCGCACGATCGTGATTTTCTTGATGGATTGATTACAAAAGTATATGAATTTGGAAATCAGCGTGTCATAGAACACGATGAGAATATTTATGGTTTCTTAGCCAAGAAAAAAATTGATAATTTAAGAGAAATTGAAAGAAAAAATTAGTGCAGGATTTATATGCTAAAAAAACGGACTCAACCATTTCGGGTTAAGTCCGTTTTTCTTTCTAATTCCCCCTTTAGGGTGTTAGGGGGCTTATTGCTTCCTTTTATTATGCTTCTGAATCTGGTTCAAAGAAAAACCATTGAACTGTCGGAAATGCAATTTTAAAATCCTTTTCGCAGTTATTTATGTCTATTATTAGTTGTTCTGCCGATTTAGACTCATTCATTTTAGCCTTCACTGCCACCATAATTTGAGGTCCTAACTGCAATGTAATCAGGTTAAAAACGCATTCAATTTCAGACTTGTCATTCAAAAATTGACTCATTTCGCTTCGTACTTGTTCATCGGCACTCTGACCAATAAGCAAACTTTTTACTTTTACTGCCACAAAAAATGAAACAATTACCAGTAAAACGCCAATGCCTATACTACCAATAGAGTCGAAAATTGGATTGCCGGTAAGGAATGAAAGTATAACAGCTACTAAAGCAAAAGCAAGACCCATTAAGGCTGCAACATCTTCGCCAAACACCACCACCAATTCACTCTGACGCGAATTTTTGAGCCATTTCCAAAGACTTTCACCGTGTCGGAGTTTATTTATTTGAGTAATGCAGCCCCACAATGAAGCTCCTTCGAACATCAAACTTACCGATAAAACAACAATGGCAATAAGCGGATTATTTATCTCCTCGGTAGAATTTAGTTTATGAATTCCCTCATAAATTGAAAACAATCCACCCATACTGAAAAGCATAAGTGCTACTATAAAGGACCAAAAATAAGTTGACTTACCATAACCCAGCGGATGTTCCTGATCAGGTTTTTTCTTGGCGGCTTTTAACCCCAAAAACAACAAACCTTGATTTCCACAATCGGCATATGAGTGAATCGATTCTGCTAACATGGCTCCTGAGCCTGTCATTACTGCTGCTACTGTTTTGGTTATGGCTATGCCCAGGTTGGCTGAAAGTGCGAAAATAATGGATTTAACTGATGCGTCTTGGTGCGACATATTTTTTTAAGTTTTTTTTGAGGTGCAAAGTTAATAAATTTGAGTTAAATACAAAATATGAATTTTGAAAATTTTAAAATTGGTAATTAACAGCTAATAATGCTATAGAATTTTTAAACACGAAAAAATGACTTAAATTAAAACTTAATTTTTATTATTTATGCGAATCAGGAGTTGATTTGCGTTTCAACTAATACATTATCAGTTATTTATATTTATTAATCCCGAATGGGATTTAATTTTCATAACCATAGCTTAGTGAAACGTAAGCTATGGTATTAAGATACAAAGAAGTCATCTGCCTGCAAGGCAGTATTTTGAAAAGTACTGCCTTATAGGCAGCGTAGGAACTCTATTTCTTTTCCACAGGTTGTTGACCTGCGGTTATGAGAATTCAGCCTTTTAGGCTGCAATCATATATTTTCAACTACTGATTGCCATTATTAATTAAATCATTTGATTTGTAATATGTAATAAGCAAAACGAATACTTTTTAAGCTAAATTATCACTTTGATTTTTAATATATTTTGCTGTCATTCAATGACTTAATAAGTATTAAAAGGTCATTTTCTGTTCTGACTATCAGATGTTTAGTTCTTATATGTTTCTGTATAAGTTTTTTGTTTTCAGCAAATAAATTTAAAAATTCTTTTGAGCGAATTTTAGATAGATTTAAATATGCCCCAGAAGGAGTTTTAATATAATAAATTGGAGTTTTATAAACATACTCGTATAACTTTAAAACATTATCT
>CAMBSB010000228.1 GCA_945870155.1 Paludibacter jiangxiensis
TTATTGCGTGTTGCTTTATAAATATCCAACATCATGGTTGGCATCATATAAATACTTTGATTTCGTGGCCAAACAATTGAAAACACTCTATCCCATTGTGGAATAGGATATTGCGACCAACGGGGATGACATATATCCGGAAAGTGCCGAATTATATATTGTGGCGGCAAATCTGCTCTTATTTCATTAATACCCCTTTTTGTCCAAGGGCCATATACCATTCCATGCAAATAAGCTGGTTGTTTTTCGTTTATAAATTTAAAAATATAATCGTCAAAATCTTTGGCATGATCATCCAGACATTGATTAGAATACCACCATTTAGAGCCAGGATTTCCTTTCAAAACCAATGGAATAACTCTATCTAAATAAGGGAAAAATAGTTGTGGTTGTACTGCACCTGCTGCATCGCCTCCATAAGAAGTGATATGGTCAATTCCAGAGTATTTTTTTAAAAATGATTTTATCGAATCGTCAGCCTGTTTATTTAAATCGATAACATCCTGACATTTAAGCTTTACAAATAAATCAATTCCAAGTCCTTCCAAATATTCATCAACCAATTCCGGCTGTGTGGGTTCAAATCCATTAGTTCCAAAAATCAACATATCATTTACAAACTGTTGATTAACTTCAGGTTTACTCCAATCGTTAAAATCGTCTTTTCCCTGAGAGTTTTTAATTATTTGTTGCGCTCTCAGTTTATCAGAAGGAGATGAGGTTATTACCAACTTTTGAGGAATAGAAATATAATTAGCAGAAAGATATAATTCCTGAATAAGCCTTCCTGCGCCAAATAAAATTCCACGGTAATCAAAACCAGCAATATTTACTACTGTTTTACGGGGTGAAGAACCATCAACCCAAACTGCATACGATTCTTCCACTTTTGGACTATTAACACGATGAGGTATTTTAAAGTCAGAAGCCAATCCAATAAGTATAAAGCTGGAAGTTGTCGCTTTTTTATCAAATATAATTGAGAGCTGAATACCTGTCCGTTTTAAAAGCTCATGTTGCAAAAAAATCGCAGCATTAAATTGTACAATGTTATTTTTATCAACTACAATTTTAGTATCTAAAAGCTGAATGGCATTGCTGCAATCCGATTTCGCCGTTAATGATGATTGAAAAAAAAGCAGTATAGAAATAATTAAATAGAACTTTGTGATTTGCATATTAATAGAATTTTTAAAATAAATGAGGGTAATTACACCCTCATTTATGTCTTAATGTCTGGCTATGAAACGAGCCGGTTTAGTATCATTTTATCTTACAACAATTTTTGAAACCAAAGTTTTACCCTTTTCAGATGCAAAACGTACAATATATAGCCCATTTGTAAGATCTACATTCAATTTATAAGCAGCTTTCACTTCCAACAATTTTGTTCCTTGCAAGTTGAATAACTCAATACTTCCAATTTCAGAACAAATTACCTGATTGTTTCGATAAATTATTGAAGCATTATCTTTCAATGTAACTGTAGAAGTGGTTAAGGTGCTGAAACTTTCAGAGGCAGCAGACTCAGCAGAACTTGAAGTTGTTGTGGCATTTCCAATAGCAATTACCTTGTAGGTATAAGTTGTGTTGGCTGATAGGTCAGTAATCTCGGCTGAATTTGAAACAACACGAACAGATTTAACCAAAGTAGCACCACTATATAAATTAACAATATAACCTGAAGCATCAGTTACTGCTGCCCATCCCGCTGTAAAACTTGTTGAAGTAAGATTTGATGCATTATTAACGGTAGTAAGAGCTGTAAGTGGAGTTAACACGACACTAAAAGTATTGCCAACTACATAACCATCTGTACATATCAATGAACTTAAGTTTGTAAGTGTAAAATCACGTGTTGCAGCATTTGTATATATAGGTGCTATTACATAAGTATTTGTGCCTACAGGGTCAGTACCTGTAAATCCTGCAAGATAACAATTGTCAAAGGTAGCAACAGCAGTATTGGCAACATTATCAAAAATTGAATTTTTTATTGTTACTCCAACTGGAGCTAATGGGTCGGTATAAGTAAATTTAAGCACATTCTCAATGGCATCTTTCGAAATCATATTGTAAAACGTACAATGGTCAATGGTGGTTGTTCCTGAGTTTACACCTGAAAAATAAATTGCATTTGCATTTGCAACTACAACATTATTGCTGAAAGTTGAATTTTTTATATTGACTGTAACAGTATTGGGTGCAGATGCGCTGATATTTAAACCTTTACCACCGCAGTTATTAAAAATACAATTCTGAACTTCCAAAACTCCTGATGTTGAGGCTACAGCCATACGTATAACACCATGACCGGTATTTTGCATAAAGTCATGAAAATAGCAATCTTTTAAATATATCTTTGTATTTGCACCTGTTGATGCATATACTAACATGGCTTTGTTTGCACTAAGTGTATTTGTACCATCAAACTCAATACCCTCAAAAGAGATAATTTGATCAACAATTGAAGTTTTAAAAACACAAGTTGTACTACCACCACCCGATGTTGGTGCTTTAAATATTGGTTTTGTTGCGAGTCCGGTTTTGGCACGAAGGATAGTGTTCTTTGCTAATGTCATATTTGTTACATTACTTGTGGAAAGTGTATATTCTCCTATAGTTGCAAGTTCATAAATATCGGCAGCTCCTGATGCAGCAGTTGCTGACATCAAGTCATTTCTTAATAATGTTGCATCCGTCGGAATGTACTGAAAGACGACTTTATCATCTGTTTGAATATAAAATGCAATTGACTTAGATGATTCAAGAGAATTTGTAAAAAGTGTACCATCGCCAATGGCAGTTACTGTGTACGTGTAATTTGAATTTTTTGCGAGTGTTAAACCGGTAATGGTTAATGTTGATGTGGTTTCACCTATAGCATTATGGGTCGAAACGAGTGAATTAGAGGCGTCATAAATTTTCACATCGTAGCCTGTTGCACCAGAGAGTGCTGCTAATGCTGTCCAGTTCGCAGTAAATCCTGTAGTTGATACTCCGCCAGGTGATTTCACTGTTGGTGTTGCAAGTTGCGATTGTGCTGAAACAGCACTTGCCAAAATTGTAATAAACAAAATGGCAAACATAGTAGTAATTTTTGTTTTCATGTTGATTTAATTTTAAATTTATAAAGCAAAGATAATGTGTGAAATAGGCTCAACATTTCACGTATATTATTGATTTTGTATAGTATATTGCTTTGATATAAATTATATACAACACCTATATTAAAGTAAAAAAGCTCGATAATATATCGAGCTTCTATTATTGGAGTGCTAGGCATTGTAGTATCACTCATTAGTTAAAAAATTCATTCAAACGGATTACGACGAACAATCTTGAAAACGAAAGCATGTTCGCAGGGCTTATTAATAGGAGCCTTAATACTTAAGCCTTTTTTTGTCATCTCCCACTTCAATTCTTTGTTATCACCTAACATCGTTACAGACTCAATTTCTGCTGGATATAATCCTGTCCATGTTTTACCTTTGGGAGCAAGACTTTTAATAAGTATCTTATCACCCGGCCAATCTAAAACAGTTGCATAGAAATTATTATCCTTAACTGTAAAGCGAATGTCCTCACTTGTATATAGCAGGTCGTTCTTTTCGTTGAATCCATTTCCACTTGGTTTATCTATTTTTGTTGGACCTTCGCCAGCAATACTCCATGTAGTTGTTCCGTATATGGCCTCTCCATTAACATCGAGCCACTTTCCAATACCTAATAATCGATCTTTCGCTTCTTCAGGTATAGTACCATCGGACATTGGTCCAACATTTAACAACAAATAGCCATTTTTACTCACACGGTCCACCAAATTATCAACGAGGTTATTGACTGATTTGAATCCAAGTCCCTTTACATAACCCCAACCTTGTCCATCATCAATCGATGTATCTGTAATCCAATCGTAATAGGTCAAGTCCGGTTCCTGTCCCAGTTCCCAATCGAGAAGCCCTGTTCCTGGAGGTAAGTCGTGCGATTTGTAAGTGACAACAACTTCTTTCTTATGTGTTAATGCATTATTATAGAAATAGGCGAGAATGTCCTGCTTGTATGAGTCGGTAATTAATTTCAAACCAAAATCGAACCAGATAAAATCAGGCTCATATTTATCAATTACTTCATAAATTTTTCCTTTCCAATTATCAAGAAACGCTTTTGTAGGTAAAGCATACTTTTCATGGATTGGCCCATAAAGTCCCGAGTATTTTGGATCTCCACAATCGTAACGCTTGTCCCAGGTAGGAAAATAAAACCAAGCCTCAGCATGATGAAATGCTGTAACAAATTTCATGTTGCGCTTTTTAATTGCCCTGCCAAGTTCGCTTACCACGTCACGCTTTGGTCCCATTTTGGATGCATTCCATTCCGAATATTTGGTATCCCACATAGCAAATCCGTCGTGATGTTCGGCTACTGGTCCGGCAAACCTGGCACCCGCTTTTAAAAAAAGTTCTGCCCATTCATCTGCATTGAATTTCTCACCGGCGAACATTGGAATAAAATCCTTATAACCAAACTTCTCAAGTGGGCCATAAGTGGCTTCGTGATATTTTCTCTCCGGCCCCTGAGAATCCTCATAAAGTTTGTTTGCAAACCATGTGCCGTTCGGTCCCTGAGCCGGAACGGAATAAATTCCCCAGTGGGTGTAAATGCCAAACTTACCATCTTTAAGCCATTGCGGTGTAGTGTGTTTTTTTAAAGAATTCCAGGTTGACTGATAGTGAGTTTTAGCAGATAAGTAAGTTGGAAATATCATATTTATCTGCCATAATATCAATGTTATTACACTAATTGATTTAACAAATTTCATAATACTTTGTATCTTTAGGCAAAGTAATAATATTATTATTCGATAAAAAAAAGAGACATATAACGTCTCTTTTTTTATAATTAAGTTATTTTTACTTCAGTAAAACCTTATGAACTATTCTTTCATTGTTATTTGTAATAGCTACCAGATAGAATCCTTTTGCTGATGGAATTCTTGTTGTTCCTGAATTTAATTGAAGTGTCCTAATCAATCTACCTGTATAATCAAATATGCTTACAGTACTTTCTGATAATTGAGAATTTACTATGATATTGTTCTCATCGGAGTAAATAGTAATTTTACTTTTCAAAAAATCTTTTATACCGGTGCTCGTCTTAGTCCAGCGTGGGTCTCCGATTGGTTTGCTGTCAGAGCCAATCAATAAATTTTTGTTTGTTAACGTTAAATTCCATTTGCCATTTGTTGTATCAGCAAACAAAGGTCCTACCGTTTTTGTATTTGTTGGATTGTATTTGGACAAATCTTCCAAAGTACTTGTACCCAAATTCCTTCCAAAATCAAAATAATTATGGTCTAAAACAAAAACCGATGCACTATCCATATCCATATTCTTATCCATTTTTGAAAAAATAGAATTGGTTATTGATAATTTTTGTTTTACAGCAGCCTGAGTTCCGGCAAAAGTATAGCCTTTTTTACTATTTAGCACACCAACACCTTCGAATCCATAAAAAGTACAATGATCAATAAAAATGTTATTTGCACCGGCATTAAAAGGTGCTGAAGTCATTGTAACTGGATCTATTACTACATTTCCTGCACCGAGTTCTAAAAACATTCTACCGTATATTTTGGCGAAAGTTGAGTTCTTAACTGTTAAATCACCTATTAATGGGACATAGTTTGGTGTAGAAGCATCGTCTTTATAATTGACCTGTATTATTTTACCTCCACAATTATATACCAACACACTGTCTAATGTAATATTACCTCCAGAATTAAATATTTTTGCTACAGCATTATAGCCAGGAAAATCATAAAATTCGCAATCCTTCACATTTAAGTTTACGCCTTCAGATAAAATTGTGAAAGTTCCGTTACTAATCGATTTAGCTCCCCTTATTTTGTTAGAAATATTAACTCCCCGTAAAGTTATATCGGCACCTGACAAAACGTCTTTAACCTGAAACAGATAACTCGGGTTTTTTGCATTGTTACCTACCAGAACCGGTTTAAAACCTAGACCTGCTTTTGCTCTGATTATTACACTTTTGTTTAAAGTAATAGATTTTGAAATAAAAAAAGTATCTTTGACTGACTTGGGAGCTAAAATGTACTCTTCATAAGTTCCAGCGACAATGTCATTTACAAGTCCCGTTGAATCTGCATATTCTTGTGCATGCATACTTGTTAAACTTGAAATTGCAAAAAAGACAACTAATAGTGCCTTTTTAAATAATGTGTAAATTTTTTTGTTCATAATAATTAAATTTTATTGGATTGTTATTCAATTAATAAATATCGATGTAAAAGTAGAATAAATAAAATCTGATTGTTTGAGAAATTCTACTGATTTTATATAGTATTTTGACTTTATAAGGAATACTTAAAATGATCGAATTATTCTGAATGCGGCAATATTGGTTTTTATGTTAGATTTAATTGTACCCATATCAACTATATAAGCCTCATTACTATTTTTTTCGGTTGATGACCAATAGTTTTCACTTGTTAATCCTGTCGAACCATTGCCATTTTCTAAAACCTTATTTAAAACATATTGCGATTGGAATATTAAATGTAATTCGTTGATAGATGGCACATACCAGTCATTATAACTTCCTAAGCTTAGGTTTTTAGCGTTCGACCAATTTGTATTACTATTGAAATCATTTAATGACACTACTAAACCATGATTTCCATCTGCTGAAACATAAAAAACAATGCCACCATGTGCAAGTTGACCAATTCTGTATTGTGCTTTTTGAGTTAATGTATTCCATCTTGAAATATCTTGATCCGTTATTTTTTTTGCAGCTGAGGCCAAAAATAACGGATCAGCCTCTTTGAATGAAGTTGATAAACTATCTGCACGTTGAGCAAATAGGGCATAAGGAACACTTGCAATTTTACTAACTGTTGTTAATGGGAATGTATATCCTCCGGTAGGCGAAACCTCCACTTTTACAAAATAAGGTCCGTTAGCCCAGTTAATCGTATCGAGTTTACCAAGATAAATGGTTGTTCCTTCGCCAATCATTAAACCTATAAAGCCTCTACTATCAGTGGTTTTATCATGTCGCTCCATATATACTGTTGTTCCATTTTCTTGTTT
>CAMBSB010000229.1 GCA_945870155.1 Paludibacter jiangxiensis
TCAACTGTCAAGTATAATTCCCTAAATACAAGAGCATTATTGTAAAATATATCAATATTATATGAACTCGCACTTGGATTTTGAAATTGATTTGCCCATGGTTCGATATAGTCTTCATTAGAAACTAATCCATAAGCAATTGTTATTGAGATATCGTTTTTATAGACTAATATATTACTATGAGAATCAGATTTAATTATATTAGATTCGCCATTAAATATTTCAAAAAATGTAAATTTGTCTTTATAAGAAGGACCGCTTCCAAATCCCCAACATGGGATGTCATTCCAATCAGATTTGTCTGATTTAAGGATTTCTTTAATTAATTCTACGAGTTTCATTTAATTTGGTTTTAAATTTATTATTATTCTAATATTGTCGGTCTTTATTTTTTTTTTGAATGGAACCTAACAATTACTATGCGAACTTATTTTCCGTTATGCAAACTCCTTGTTCGCATTTATCCGCCTTAGAGGTAAATTTTAGTTCGCATATCGGTCCTATTTTCCAATATGTGAAGTTTTATCTTTTTTTTCACTCTGCAAATATAAACATAATTTTTCAAGTAATTAACAGAATTGATTTAAAATAATTCATACCCGGATTAAAATGGCGCAACATCCCTTTCACAGTTTTGAAAAAACCACGAATCGGTTTGTCGTGTGCCTTTTCGGCTGCATCTAAGCGCAGGGTGTATGAATTTTTATGTGCCATATCGACCACCGTTTTTTCAGTCTTAAGTTTTAGTTTATTATCCGCTGCTTGTGTTAGCACATTGAGCTCCAATGCACCTGCTTTAGCAATCTAATCATCAATATAAGTGTTGAATCCTGCAAGTTCTTCGTTTTGAAGTGTATGTAAGTAAATTTTTGATGTAAATACAGTTTAATTTTTGGTTTAAAAATTACTTTTCTACATCGTTTAAACATAAAACCTTTTTTGTTGTTACATTAAACAACAATAAGAAAATAGTTTATGCAAAAATTGAGAAAGCAAATTAGTGAGTCTTTTTTTAATCCCTTATTACATTTTATCCCTTTATTAACATTTTTAGTAATTGGAGATTTTTGGGGCTTAAAAACCGCTTGGTATACTTCACTACCACTTGCCATTTTCATTTTAATTTATGTGTATTTTTATTATAAGAGTATTTTTGAATGGTTACTCGATTCCACTTCAATTTTTATCATAATAGCCACAATTATTAGTTTCTTTCCAAATCAGATCTTATCCAAAGAGTTTCACCCCATAATAGCAGAATATATTTGTTTGGTACTGCTAATTTTATCGATAATTTTCAAATCTAAAGTAGAGAAAAGGATTAATAAATTCAGGACAAAAACTATTTCGATGGATAACAATCTGAATGAGCATTTCAGAATTATTCGAATTTTAGCTTTAATTTTATTTCTTTATATACATATTTATTTATTAATCATATTGCTCAATCTTGACAAATCGGTTCAATACCAGGACTTTACATATAATTTATACCTTGGAGTTTTATTTTTTGTGTTAGTTTACGAAATGATAAGAGTTAGCGCAATAAGAATCAGACTTTTGCGAGAAGAATGGTGGCCAATAGTGAATGAAACCGGTAAAGTAATTGGTTCAATCCAACATCTAAACAGCTTAAATGATACAAAAAAGTACATGCATCCAATAATCAGGGTTATACTTATAGATGAAAATTTAATTTATTTACAGCAACGTTGTAAAAACGAATTAATTTCACCCGGGCTATGGGATACAGCAATTTCGAATCACGTAAGAATGAATGAGACCATGGATCAATGTATAC
This sequence comes from Paludibacter jiangxiensis, assembly GCA_945870155.1. Lineage (GTDB taxonomy): Bacteria > Bacteroidota > Bacteroidia > Bacteroidales > Paludibacteraceae > Paludibacter > Paludibacter jiangxiensis_A. The sequence continues at coordinate 1,802 of CAMBSB010000229.1, forward strand.
AACGTTCAGTAAATGAGCAATATGGATTGACTGAATTAAATACAATTTTCTTGTCAAATTACGTTCACGAAACAGAACTCGAATACCAATATGCATTTTTATTTATTGCATGCAAAAGGTCAGATTTAGTTCCTAATCCAAGCTATATTGATAGATCAAAATGGTGGACATTAAAACAAATAGATGAAAATCTTAAAACAGGTATTTTTACCGAGAATTTTATAACTGAATTGGATCAATTGAAAAGAAGTGGGATGCTTGAAGCAGGAATCTGCAGCTGCAAATGCCGATTAAAGGACACTGTTTACGAGAAGTTGAATTTTGTAAGTAATAATTCGTGTAACTGATAGAAAACTTAAACTGCTTTTTTACTTCTTTGTTTTAAACAGTGAAATATGAATCGTAATTGCTATAGCTATAGTAATTAATATAATTTGAAGCCACAATTTCCCGGTTGCAACTACAAATACTGAAAATAAGATAGAAAACCACATCATGCTGATTGCTATTATTTTAGCTTGTAGTGGTATCGCTTTTTCTACAGTAAATTCATAAATATACTTCCCAAATAATTTATGATTAATCAGCCAATCATGTAATTTTTTAGAGCCCTTACTAAATAATATTGCCGAAAGTAAGAGGAAAGGTGTGGTTGGTAATAGTGGTAAAAAAATGCCTATAAATCCTAATATCAAACTTAGAATTCCAAAAAATACATATATCTTTTTCAAAAGGTTTGGGTTTAATTACATTCGTTTTTCAGCACTTATAAACACAGCAACAATAAGTTTTGTTTAGTGCAGTAGCAAGTATTTAAAGCTCACCCATTGCTTTTTTGAATAGCTTTTGTGATTGCGAATAATCAATTTTTCCGCAAGGTCCTGAAATACAACCACCTTCACATGCCATAACTTCTACAAAGTTTCCGGGTGCTTTGCCTTTGGTGTATGCTCTTAAAAGACCAATATTTTTTTTATTTAAATTTGCAACTAAAATTGGATTTATTCCCACATTCGGATACATTTGTTGTACTGCTGAAATTACACCACCGGCACGGGCAAAACCTCTACCCGACATTGGAGCACATGATTTTTCTGTTTCAACTTGTTCCATTTCAATAGAAAGACCTGAAAATAAGGTGTCAATTTCTTCGAATGTAAGGATATAATCAATATCAGGATGATCCATAACCTCTTTGCGTTTCCCAACACAAGGGCCAACAAAAACTATTTTAGCATCAGGATATTTTTCTTTCGCCATTTCAATAGTGTAGTACATAGGCGACCCTGTATGCGATACAAATGGTTTCATTTCGGGCAAATGCTTGTTTACCAATTCTATATACGAAGGGCAGCAGGAAGTTGTCATAAATTGTTGACCGGCTTCCAGTTTCTCTTGTAACTCTGCGCCTTCTCTGCGAGTAGTTTCCATGGCACCATAAGCAACTTCAATTGCTTCAACAAAACCGATTTTTTCTACAGCATTTGTTATTTCAGTTAAGGTATTGTTAAACTGCGACATAATTGATGGTGCCATAATTGCAACTAATTGCTCTTTTCGTTTTATTGCCGAAAGGATATCAAATACTTGTGACACTTCATAAATTGAACCAAATGGACATGCATTAATACATTTACCACAATAAATACATTTATTTTCATCAATATGCTCAATACCATTTTCATCTTTCTGTATGGCTTTTACTGGGCAAACTTCTTCGCAAGGTACAGGTATGTAAACAATTGAATGATACATACATGCCTCTTTGCATATTCCGCAATTGATACACTTGGTGTGGTTTATGTGAGCTTGTCCATTGTCCATAAAACTTACGGCGTCTTTGGGGCAATTCATTGAACATGAACGTGCTACACAACCTTTACAAAGGTTTGTTACAACATAGTTGGTTTTAACGCAGGCCGTACATGCCTCATCAACTACAGTTAAAATTGATTTGTTTAGTTTAGTTCTGTTGAGTGTGTTTTGGGCATAAACCGAAAGTGGAGTGAGTTCATCTTCTTCTTCATCAATGCTATAGCCTAATATTGGTAGCATTTTATATTTTAAAACAGCTCTTTCTTTATGTATGCAACATCTACCTCGTGCTTGGGCATTTTTGGGAGACATTGTTAATGGAATGCGGTCGATTTCTGTTACTAGTTTTTCGTCTTTAAAAAGCGATATGAGTTTTGACATCAATACTCGCCTTACAATCATTGTATTATTTACAAAAGCCATAAAAAAGTTTTATTTGTTTTTTGACTGTGCAAAGTTACTCCTTTTTTTCTAATTAAAGAAATAATTCCATAATTAAAAACCGAGTTTTGATATGAAAATTACAAGTAAAATGGAAGGTAAACAAAACTATCTTTTTAATAATTAGATAAATAAGTTCTGATTTTCAGATGTGTAAAATTGTAAGTAATTTTTATGCAGGCAAGTTTAATTTTTGGGTTTTATTATTCCCTGAAGTACAAACTCAACAATACTACTTTTGTTTTTTTCAAATTCTTCGCTAATATTTTGACGAATATAAGGTACTTCAAGACCTTTAAGGGCGTAGAAAATTATGGTTGACGATAAATCGGGATCCATGCGTTTAAATACCTTTTTATCAATGCCTTCAACAAGAATTTTTTTGATAATTGCAATCTCTTTTACATTGATTTTTCGACGTGTACGTTCAACTTCATATATATCATGAAAAAAATCGGCCTTTAAAGATCCATTGCGCGTTACAACATTTTTAATGGCATCAAGGTGTGTAAGTATATGATTTGTAAGCTTTACTACAGGTTCTTCATTTAGGCCGGCAACTTCTGTCAGTCTATCGAGTACTTGCTCTAATTCCTTGTCAATTACAGCTTTATATATTTCTTCTTTGTTGTTGAAATATGTGTATAAAGTTCGTCTGCCTTTTTTTGAATACTCTGCAATATCGTTCATAGTCACAACCTTTTTGCCGTTTTTAGCAAAAAGTTGACGAGCCACTTCAATTAGCATTTTCTTGGTATTTGACATCTTCTTTGACATATTTCGTTCTTAAAATCTTAGTTTTGCAAAGATATAGAAAATTTACACATTTACAATTCAAGCTCTATTAGAATCTAAACAATTAATAATATTTAATAGCTGTCTATTTTATTGATGTATAGCTTTTTTAGTTGAAACAATTTTTACAAACCTCACAATTATAACAGCTAGTATTATTCGTGGTGTCATAATCCAAACTGCAGGCACTCCTATAGCCACAAACAATAAGGTATCTTCTAACATAGAATGATTTATAGCAATATGATAATTAAGCAAATCTGCATTTTTTGGTGAAATATCATGATTATTTACTGCATCAATCATAACTATAGAGCCATATGTTAAACCTACAATTTGAGCAATAAACCATAAAAACGAACTATCAGGAGATAATCCCATAATTTTCATAATGGGAGAAAATATTTTGGCAATATGATCAAGAATTTTAAAATCCTTAAGTATGTTCTGTAAAATCATTAAACCGGTTACAATAATTGAAATTTTTAGTATCAAATATCCGGCTCCTTTCAACCAAAATAATAGCATTTCATATATGTTGGCAAATTCTATTGCTTTTTCTATCTTTATATTCGGTCCAATTTCTTTGGGTAATAATAAATTTAAGACAAAAGCTGATACAAACGAAGTAACAATACGCAATGTAAACATGATAAAAGCCGAAGAACCTGTTTTCTTTTGCACGGCAGTTTCTACAAATAGATTGTGCGAAATTAAACACATAAGTGCTAAAATGGTTATTTCGCGCATATCCAATGATAAAGTAGCCAAAATGGCGATTGGTGCATAGAGGGTAAGAAATATACTTGAAATAAAAACAATAGCCGATTCGCCCGGAAGACCTATGATTGAAAAAACAGGAGTAAGATACCCTGCAATATAAGCTATAACGCCTAAATATTGTAAAATACTAACAATCAAACTTATAGGTAGTATAATTTTGAGTAGCCACCAAATTGTTTTAAGCGATTTTGGAATAGCGTTTTTAGAGCTAGTTGTAATCTGATTTAATATTTTATTCATTGTTGAGTTTATTTAAAACAAGAAGGGCTGTCTCACGACAACCCAATCTTTTAGTTAACCTTAAATCTAATACCATGAAAAACACAGTGCAAAGATAAAGTCATTTTTTATGTTGTACAACATATTTCATGTAATTATCCACAATATTAACCATGTTTAACTGAGTAATTTGATGTCTTGTTAAATAAAGTGCTTATGTGCTTGCTTATTAGCAATATGCAATTTATTCTCTTATCCAAGTTTGTGATCTTCCAATCAAACCACCTTTGTCAAGCGAGCCTCTTACATTTAGTTTGCCTGTCTGAGCATCATAAGAAATATTGCACTTGTAAATTTTTCCGTTGTTTGGATCTAGAATAGTGCCTCCTGTAAGCGAACCACTTTTTTCAACCATTTTATTAACTACCATCATGCCCAAAATAGGTTTGTCTTTATTGGCGCCATCACATTCAGTACATGTTTTGGTAGGTTCTTTAAAAAGTTTTTCAACTTTGCCATAATACATACCATTTGTAGCTTTAAAAATATAAACGATAGACTTGGTTGATCCATCTTTGTCATCAATAGTTTTCCATTTTCCAACTATCTTGTCAATTTGCGAATATGCTGATAATGTGCATATTGCTAAAAATAATAACGAAAATAATGCCTTTCTCATTTGATTTTTATTTAAAATTAGTAAACACAAAGATATTGATAATTTATAAATTGACAAGATATTTGCTTTTTTTTATTGAATTTAGTATTTATTTAATCATAAAAAAACGGACTATATAGGTTTTTAGTCCCCATTATAGTCCGTATTTTTCTTTTGATTTTGTAAATCAAAGTATATTGTGGAGATTACCGTTCCACAAATATAATTTAGTGTAATTTAGACAGATATTTAAAGCTATTGATTTACAAAGATATAATAATTTATTTATTCAATAAAATTTATTGAAATATATTAGAGTATATCAAAATTAGTCCGTATATTTGTACGTACTTAAAAACACGGACTAAATGGAAGCTCTAAAAATTAAACGTAACATTTTATTTTTCTTTGATAAGGTAAAAGACAGCCCCGAGGGACTTTTAAGGGTGCGGATTGTTTGGAATAAAAACAAAGTATCATTTAGTTTAGGTTATAGGGTTGATTTAACAAAATGGTCAACTGATGCCCAGCGATGTATGAATGGAACTTCACACGGAAAAAAGAAAATTACAGCCAGTGAAATAAACAAAGAG
>CAMBSB010000230.1 GCA_945870155.1 Paludibacter jiangxiensis
TATGTTTAAATCCCAACAGGGTGCAAACGCTTACTGTCAAATTCATTCTATCGCGCAAACTGCCAAAAAGAACAATCAAAATCCTTTCTTGGCAATCCTTGCCGTGGCAAATAACTATTGATACATTTGTATTGGTGCTGAGTAGTTACCATTGATTGCAATATTTCCTTTTAGCGAAATTTAACTTTATTTAATTATTTTCAGGTACTTCTCTATCATATTGTTTGCTATCTCCGGCTTTTGTCCCAAATACTTTTCAAAATACGTTCCACCTATGTAGTAGCAAGCAAAACCTCCGGAAATTGTTCCCCATATGGCCGCATCGGTTAACGAAAGTTTTTCGCTATTCTGGAGCATTTGGTTGGCAACCGACGCAATGGTGGCACTTACAAAATTATCGCCACAGCCAGTAGTATCGCCACGTAAATTTGGATTTTTTCATAATCCTCCGAAATCCAATTGCAAACTCGTATCAACGTTTCAACAGCTTCGAATTTTTCACCTGAAAAGTAAATGTAGCTTGGTTTACTACCATGTGTAATGATAAATGCTGAGGCTCCATTTGATTAATAAAATTCCGTCATTTTTTCAAAATCGTTTTGTTCTCTAATACGTTTCGCCTCTTCGTAATCCATTACCAATAAGTCAATTAATGGCAAACTTTTCAAGGTATCGCCCAAAGGCCAGGGTTTTTCAGGATTTAACTTTTCATTCGGAAAATCGAAAACAGTATTTACAACCGTAAAAGCACCTTTGTATTTCGCCGAATTTAATAAGTCGGTGAGTTTAGCGTTAAGTTGGGGAACAAGTGCTGTTCCACTAAAAACAACGATATCCGAGTTACAAAAATAGAAGTCGAAATAGCTTGAATTAGAAAGTGCATCGGCTCCAATATTGTTGATAAACGTGCGTTCTACTTTTCCATCATTAAAATCGGGGTCAGAAAATACCGTTTTGTAAGGAGTTTCTGCCTCGTAAAGCCTGATATCATCTGTTGCTATGGGCAGTTTTCCGAGCAAATCCAGCATTACTTTCGATTTTTCATCGTTTCCCATCGCTCCAAAATAATGAATATCAACAGAAATATCGTGTTGCAATTGTGCTGCAAATATACAAATCACCAATGCCGAACCACCAATAATAAAACTATCATACAATTTTTAAACCTCGGATGTCGGTTATTGACGCAGGACATGAAGTAGGAAGGCATTCTGTTACTCATCCAACGGACATGAATTTCCCGTCGTTGAGTAAGCCACAAAAAGAAATTGAAATTGGAAAAGATTTGAAAAATTCGCATAATGAAATAATGTCAAATCTTACAGGGCAAACCTTGCTTTCCATAAGCTGCCCCTTTGGAAAAGGTCGTGGTAGCAACGACTCCATTGTGTGTCGAGTTGCCAAAAAGTATTATAATGTTACTCGCTATATTACAGCCGGAACAGCTAATGCCGATGCATATAATAATTTTCAAAACACATGGTTCACTGCTTTTGGACGGGATTATGACTTGCAAACTGGTGGTATTTTAATGAATACCACTACCAGCAAAACGAATATTGACAAATTTATCACTGTAATTATCAAAATAAATGTTTGGTTTATCCGCATGATTTGAACGAAGGGAAATTACATGGTGCGCAAGAAAAGGATTTTCATTACTGGCTCGGTTGTGCTTACGAAATGTTGGGATATAACGCTTTGGCTCTAAAGTATTGGGAATTGGCTAAAGATGGAAATTCAAAACCTGCAGCAGATATTTTCTAAATGACCAAAAACCAGATAAGATTTATTATCAGGGACTTGCATTGATTAAATTAGTGAGAATTGAAAAAGCGAGAAATCGCTTTGAAAAATTGATTGCCTTCGGCGAAAAGCATTTGGAAGAAGATATAAGCTCGATTATTTTGCAGTTACGCTCCCCGATTTATTATTATGGGACGACAATTTAACTTTCAGAAATAAAATCCATTGCCATTATATGCTTGGATTGGGATATTTGGGCTTAGGCGAAAATGAAAAAGCAAAACAACATTTGCTTACAGCTGCCCGAATGGATGTAAATCATCAAGGTGTGAAGACTCATTTGAAAATGATTTAGTTTGATTTTATGTTACATTTCTTTTTTTTAATGTTACAGAAAGGTGTTCTATAATAATTTTAAAAGGTATATATTTGTATTGAATTAAATATTAATACAAATGATATGAAAAAGTGCTTTATTAGCCTACTCCTATTCTTCTCCATTTATAATTTCGCAATTAATTTTGATCAAAATTTTAAGGTAAAAACCTTTTCGGTAAATGAGGGACTTTCGCAATTTGATGCATCGATGATAATTCAAGATCATTATGGACTGATTTGGATTAGTACGTATGATGGGCTGAATAGATATGATGGTAATAGTTTTGTACAGTTCCGTCATGACCCTGCAAATACAAAATCCATTCATGGTAATCGGGTTTTAAATCTAAATATTGATTCAAGTAAAAACTTTTGGGTAATTACAGAAAGTGGTAAAATAGACCGGTTTAATTCCCAAAATGAAGAATTTGAACATTTTGATTTTGAACCATTAAAATACGCTATAATAACTGCTTTTTATGAAGATAGCAAAAATAATTTCTGGATTGGCACCACAAACGGTTTATATCGTACCAGATTGATGAAAAATACATTTAAAGTAGAAGGCATTTTTTTAAACTCTTCTTCGCCTGGCATTGATAATTATATTTTAAGTATTATTGAAAATAAAAAAACAGGAATATTGGTTGGAACTCCATCCGGAGGTGTTTTATTGTCGGATAGGGGAAGCCAAATATATTCACCATCAAAATTCTTAACAGGATTAAATATAAATACCTTTTATAAAGATATTCAGAATACGATATGGATTGCAACAAGTCATGGATTATTTAGATTAACAAATAGCCCACGAAATGCAAACAGTATTTTAAATACAACAGATTTTATCCGACTGAATAGTTTTGCTAATACAACGGTTAACGACATCAAATCACTTGATAATAATAACTTTGTTGTCCTCACCGGCAATGCAGTTTATCGGCTTCAACTACCTCAAGAGATAAAAACCGAAATTAAACTAAGTTCATATTCGTTTTTTGAAAATAACGCTGTTAAGTCAATGTTTATTGATAAAACTAAAAATATATGGTTTCAATCGCTCAACAAAGGCGTTGCTAAAATAGATTTATTTCAAAAATCATCTATCATCAACGGAAATAATTCTTCGGAAGGTTTGTTTGTTAAATCTGTATTTAAAGATAGTCGAAATCGTGTTTGGCTAGGTGCAAATTCTAATGGTTTATTTTATTCTGAAAAAAATGAATCTATAAAACGAATTGAGATTCCCGGAATTCCTAATTCCTATTTTTTTATTTCACCAACAATTGTCGAAGATTTGTATGGCAATATATGGATCACAGTCAGTGGGTTAGTTTTTTGTTACAATTATAAGACTAACAGAATCAATCCCTTAACAACTATATATCCAAAATGCGAAAAATTACAATCTCCTTTTGCATTAACTATTGACAAATACGATTACTTGTGGGTAGGATGTGCAAACGGATTAGTTAGATTGAATTTAAAAGACAAAAATGAAAAAACACAGTTTGTTTCCGTAGGTAGTTTATCCGATATGTTCTCGTCGGAACAAATAAGCAGGCTTGTATACGACCAAATTCACAATATTGTATGGACATGCACAAAAGACAATGGTGCCGCAGCTGTGTTTTTGGATAAATCAGGTAAAGTGTCAAAGGTAAAACGATTGGTACATGGCGAGGATGAAAATTCAATAGCAAGCGATCATGTTTGGAGTATTGTAGTGGCTTCCGATTCTATTATATGGTTTGGAACTGACTCAGGTTTAAGTTATTGCACGGTAAATGGTGATAGTTTGACAGTAAAATCGCTCAATACTTTGCAATTAATTGGTACCAGCAAAATAATGTCGATAGCCGAAGATAGCCATCACAACCTATGGCTAGGTACTTCACAGGCTCTTTTTAGGTATAATACACTTACAAAAACTGAGAAACGATTTACAGTTAAAGATGGACTGTTTACAAGTGCTATGCTCGAAGGAATGCATTTAGATTCGCAAAACGATTTGTTGTATGTAGGCACAACCAACGGTCTTAATATTATTAACACGGCTGGTCAAAGCAGCAATCCTTATCCTGCTAAAGTTCAAATAGTAGATTTTTTAATTTATGGAAAATCCATTAAAAGCAATGCAGCTAAGTATAAGAAGTTGAAAGAGCCATTGTATACCACAAAAGAAATTACGCTGAATTACAAAGAAAACAATTTTAGTATTGCTTTCTTAGCAACACATTATAATGATTTTGACAAAAACATGTATGTGTATAAGTTGGAAGGCTATGATAAAGATTCAATTACAACCGATTATCTGAATAAAAGTGCAAGTTATAATAAATTACCTGCGGGAACATACCGTTTTTGGGTAAAAGCATCTAACAATGATAATAATTGGGGTGAAAAGCGGTATATCACAATTGTAGTAAAAGCAGCTCCTTGGCTTACAATATGGGCATTTATCATATATGCTTGCTTGGCCTGTTTTATCATTATAATTATTTTTCGTTATTTAAACAAAGAAACAAAACTAAAGCAACAACTTGCAATTAAGGAAATTGAAAGTCAACACGAAGCGGAGATGAATTCTATGAAACTACGCTTTCATACCAATATTGCACATGATATCAGAACACCACTTACCTTAATTTCGGCTCCACTCGAGGATATCAGGAATAACAAAACAATTATTGAAAACCCATTTTTGAACGATCGGATTGGTATTATTGAAAAAAATGTATCTCGATTGCTCTATTTAGTGAATCAATTTTTAGATTTTCGTAGACTACTAAATGATGGAAGCACATTGCATTGCGAAACTCATTTTGCGCCAACAGCTTTTACAGATATAAAAGAATCGTTTGTGGGTCTTGCGAAAAGCAAAAACATACGCTATGAATTTGTTATTGACATTGTCGATCATTATTTGATTTTCGACCTGGACAAACTAACCAAAATTCTTTTTAATTTAATTTCAAATTCCTTTAAATTCACGCCCGATGGGGGCGATATTTATGTGTTTGTGGAACAACAAAATAAAAAAATCGTTTTAAAAATCGTAGATACAGGGTGTGGAATTCCTGAAAAGGATTTACCTAATATATTTCAACGATTTTATCAGGCTGCTGACTCTATCAATGGTACTGGTATTGGTTTGTCGCTTGTAAAACAACTAGTAGATTTATGTGGTGGAAAGATTGAAATAGAATCAAAAGAAGGACAAGGGACACAAATAACAATTAATTTGCCTATTGATATTGCCTCGGAAGTCCTGTTGGAAGAACCTAAAAATGTAATAAATGAAGATGATTTAGATTTGCAAACAAAAGAAAACGAGATTGGGAAAGCGACCGTTTTAATTGTTGAAGATGATAACGACTTGCGGTCGTATTTAGTAAAAAGCCTCAATAACAAATACAGTATTTTTGAATCAATCAATGGCCAAGATGGGTTTGATAAAGCATTGCGTTATACTCCCGATTTAATTTTAACGGATGTAATGATGCCTCAGGTAGATGGTGTTACCTTAATAAAAATGGTTCGTAATGATTACCGTACAAGCCATATTCCAATCATTGTATTAACTGCAAAAGCTGGAGAAAACGAAGAAATTGCAGCATTGGAGGCTGGTGCAGAAGATTTTATTGCCAAGCCATTTTCTACCAAATCATTGTTGCTCAAAATTACGAACTACTTACGCAATAAAAAAACTCAAATAGGAGAAGAAGAAAAAGATGGTTACGAAATTAAACTGCAGAAACGGGAGGAGTTGTTTTTGTCGAAATTTAATAAAATAATTCTAGAAAATCTTGAAAACCCAATATTCTCAATTGATTTTTTGTGCGATGCTATGTCGATTAGTCGAATGCAATTGCATCGAAAAATGGTTGCTATATTAGGCAAATCGACTTCTGAGTACATACGAGAAATTAAATTAGACGAAGCCAAAAGGTACTTTGAAAACGGTGAACGAGATATTGAAACCGTAATGCTCAAAATAGGCGTAAATAGCAGTTTTCATTTCAACAAAAACTTCAAAGCCCGATTTGGAATGTCAATACATGATTTCTTTAAATCGATTACAAAATCAAAGAATACCGGGAAGTAGTCTTTGAGTAGTAATGAAATTACATGAAACAGATTCAAAGAAAGTTGGTTTTGGGTCTGTTTATTTTTGTTTTAATGCAAACTAATTAAGCCAACAAATTTAGAAGTTTATTTGTAATTGCCTTTTTATTAAACGATTACAAGCTATGTTACAAAAAGACACTTCGAATGATACGTTTGGACTTTTAAAAACACAATGTCAAGATTACTTTTGTATCGCAATCTTAGATTTAAAATTATTCAAAAATATATGCTATGAATCATTACTTAATTGAAATGCCTGCTATATGGACTAAAAGTTTAAACTACTTTTTTAGTTACAAAACTTATATGTTGTTGTTCATTTTTGTGTTAACCTTCTTTGAAACCTCGGCACAAAACACTTTTACTACTAAAGGTAAGGTGGTTGACGAAATGGGTGAACCAATTATTGGTGCAAATGTCACTATTAAAGGAACTTCAATTGGTACAATTACTGATTTGGATGGTAACTTCCAATTGAAAACTCAAACAGGTTCAATTATCAAGATAAGCTATATCGGTTATTCGGACAAAGAGGTGAAAAGCGATGCACAAAAACTACTCCGAATTCAACTTGAGGAAGATGCAAAAACATTAGGTGAGGTTGTTGTTGTTGGTTACGGGGAACAGAAGAAAGTATCGGTTGTAGGCTCTATTTCAACTACAACAGGAAAGGATTTAACCAAAGCACCAACAGGAAGTCTTGGCACCGCCATGGTGGGTCGTTTAAATGGTCTGGTTTCGGTTCAGGAAACTGGTATTCCTGGAGGCGAAACACCTCGTATTAATATTCGTGGTATCAGTACATTGAATGATGCATCACCTTTGGTAAT
>CAMBSB010000231.1 GCA_945870155.1 Paludibacter jiangxiensis
CCGAAATCTAATTAAACACCAACTTTATGAGGAAAACGATGAAGGTCATTTTATTGACCCTGTCTTTCTATTGCCTAAATGCTACCGCTTTTTCGCAAAGTATATCGCTGAATTTGAGTAATGTAACCGTAAAAGAAGCTATTCGTACATTAAAAGAAAAAACAGGTTATTCATTTATTTATGAAGTAAGTGATATTGATACACAACGGAGAATTTCAATAAACCAAGGAAATAAACCAATTGAGGATATTGTAAAACAAATGCTTATTGGCCAGTATGTCAATTTTACAATTCAAGGTAAAAATATCATAGTTACTAAAAGTGCAAAACCACTTTTAGAAAACAAAGAGTCATCTGCAACTTTATCAAAAAAAATTACCGGCTTGGTAACCGATGAAAAAGGCGACCCGATAATAGGAGCAACTATCAAAGCGAATGGTTCAAAAATCGGAACTATTTCCGATGTGAATGGCAAATTCAGTTTGGAAGTAGCGGAACAGGCTGTATTGACAATTTCGTATATAGGATACGTTAGTGTCGAAATTAAAGTTGCTTCAAAAAACAACGTGCTGGTTGTGCTTAAGGAAGATTCGAAAGCATTAGATGAAGTAGTGGTTGTTGGGTATGGTACAATCAGAAAAAGAGATGTTACTACTTCAATTGCAAGTATTGGTGGAGCAGATTTTAAAGATATGCCGGTAGGTAATTTTGATCAGGCACTTGCAGGTAAAATGTCTGGTGTACAGGTGATTCAAAACAGTGGAAAACCGAACTCAGGCATGGATATTCGGGTAAGAGGAACAGGTTCAATTACGGCCGGAATTGAACCATTGTATGTTGTTGATGGCGTACCACTCGACAGAGCATCAGGAGCTTCGGAAATTGCCGACATGAATGATATCGAATCCATAGAAGTTTTAAAAGATGCTTCTTCTGCAGCAATATATGGCTCCCGTGGTTCAAATGGAGTAGTTATTATAACTACCAAAAAAGGGAAAGAAGGTAAAACAAAGATTGAATATCAGGGGTCGTATGGTGTTCAGGAAATTACCAAACAAATTCCAATGTTGGATGCCTATCAATATTCAGCATTTTCGCGAGATGGACATAATGGAGCTTATTTAGATGCTGTACCTACCGGAAATGCAAATGATCCGAATTCTGTTCGCCCCAATTCGTGGGATAAAATTCCACCAGAATTACTTCCGTATCTGGAGGGTCAACAAGGGTTGGTTAACACTAACTGGCAGAATGAAATTTACAGAACTTCCCCAATTACAAAACATTCGCTATCAGCTTCGGGTGGAAATGAAAAGTCGCAGTATTATATTTCAGGAAATTATTTAGCGCAAGACGGTATTATTATTAATTCCGATTATAAAAGGTATGGAGCACGTTTGAATTATGCGTTCAAAGCAGGAAGAACCAAAACAGAAATAAATTTCTCACCATCATATTCAGTTGAAAACAGAGTGAATAGTGATGATTTTTATGGAAATGAAGGTGTTGTTCAGTCGGCATTGGCCATGTGTCCGGTGTGGCCTGTATATAATCCGGATGGCACATATAACTTTCAGGGAAATGGTTATTGGCGCATAGGAACAGATTATCAACACAACGAAGTGATTAATCCTGTAGCACAAGCTATGTTGATAAAAAACCTAATTACACATGCTAACATCAATGGAAATGTGTCATTTGATTGGGAAATAGTGAAAGATTTGCATTTCAAATCCGCATTCGGATTTACGTATAATAGTTATGTAAATGATTATTATCGTCCGTCCACACTACCAATTTATGGTTGGAAATTTTATAATGTTGCATCAAATCCAAGTGGAGCATTCAGCAATACATCTTATTTGAATCTATTGCTTGAAAACACATTGAACTACAAAAAATCGTATGAAAAGCATACTATCAATGCACTTGCCGGATTTACTACCCAACAAGATAAAATGCAAAAAGGTTCGTATACAACTACCGGTGCACCTAATGATTTAATACCCAATGCGGCAGGCGGAAGCACGTTGCTTAAATCAGCTTATGATTTACAAGCCTGGACTTTAGCTTCGGCTCTTGCTCGTATTCAGTATGATTACGATGGTAAATATCTTTTTTCGGCAGCTATGCGTACAGACGGTTCTTCTCGTTTTGGAAAGAAAAACCGTTGGGGTTTTTTCCCTTCTGTATCTGCAGGTTGGAGAATCAAAGAAGAAGGATTTATGAAAGACATTAGCTGGATAAGTAATACGAAACTAAGAGCTAGTTATGGTGTTTCCGGTAATTTCAAAATCGGCAATTATGCTCAAACTCCACTACTTTCGTATAATAAAGCCGTTTTTGGATCAGGTGAAGGTGCTATAAATACAGGTATTGCTCCGGCTCAATTTGCAAACGAAGATTTATCATGGGAAAAAACCGCGATGGTGAATGTTGGTTTCGAAATGTCATTCATTAAAGACCGAATTGGATTTGAGTTTGACATTTATAATAGTGATACACGTGATTTGTTGCTAAATATACCAGTGCCAACTATTACCGGATTTAGCACAGCAATGCAAAATATTGGCCAAGTGAACAACAAAGGTCTTGAATTTTCAATTGTAACACGCAATAAGTTTGGCGAATTCAATTGGAATGGTCGTTATAATATTTCGACAAATGTAAATACAGTTGTAGCATTGGGAAATGGAGATGCGCCAATTATTTCTACGGCAGGAACGGCTACAGCCTACTGGAAAACAGAAGTTGGTCAACCCATTGGTAATTACTATCTGTTGAAAAATGGTGGTGTGTTTAAATCGCAAGCCGAATTGGATGCTTATCCTCACTTTGCAAATACTAAAGTTGGTGACTTTAAATTTATTGATGTAGATGGAGATAGCGTGATGGACGTTTCGAAAGACAGAACAATTGTGGGAAATTATATGCCAAAATTCACTTATGGATTCACGAATGATTTTAGTTATAAAGGTCTTACGCTTTCTGTCGCTTTTCAGGGAGTTTATGGCAATGAAATATTAAATCTTTCGAAACGGTATATTGCCAATATGGAAGGTAATATCAATAATACTACCGATGCACTTAACCGGTTTATTTCTACTGAAAATCCCGGAAATGGCTTGATACCAAGAGCCAATAGAAAGCAAACCGGTAATAATGGTACAATATCGACGTATCATTTGGAAGATGGCTCGTATTTAAGACTGCAAAATGTGACTTTTGGATATAATTTCCCCAAAAAAATGATGAGTAAACTGAACATGCAAAATTTACGTGTTTTTGCAAGTGGTCAAAACTTGCTGACGTTTACGAAGTATTCAGGCTATAATCCCGAGGTAAATAACAGTAACAGCAATCAATTAACCGGTGGGCTTGATTATGGATCTTATCCTTTGTCAAAAACATACTCAATCGGACTTAATGTAACATTCTAAAAACGAATCAAAAATGAAAAAACATATTTATATAAGCCTTTTGCTTATTTCAATGACATCTTGTAACGACTTCCTGACATTGTATCCCGAAGCGCAGGCAAGTACCGGAGTCTTTTACAAAACCCAATCAGATTTTAATGCAGCTGTGGTAGCATGTTATGCGTCATTGAGGTCGTTTCCTACTACAAATGTATTTCCATTAGTCGAATATCATTCGGACAATATCAATGTTGTGAGTTATACTACCGGTGCTCAGGATCAATACCAAATAAGTAAATTTATCGACAATTCGTCGAACTCGCTTACAGCTGCCGGTTGGAGTGATATGTATAATGGCATTTTTAATTGCAATGAAGTAATTTCCAGAATCGGAGGAGCTACTTTCGATGCAACTCTAAAAAGTCAGTTCGAAGGTGAGGCACGGTTTATTCGCGCGTTTTATTATTTTAATTTAGTTCAACTTTTTGGAGATGTTCCTTTGGTCGACGAGCCAATTACTGCCGAAGAGTCTTTAAAAATACCTCGTGCCAGTGTAGCTTCTGTTTATCAGTTGATTGAAGATGATTTGACCAAAGCAATTGCTCTTTTACCGGAAACTTATGCAACATCAGATTTAGGGCGCGTACGTGCTTCAGCAGCTAAAACTCTTCTGGCAAAAGTGTATGTTACTCAAAGTAAATTTTCCACAGCACAACCACTTCTTAATGATATTATCACAACTGCAGGATACCAATTATTGCCTTCAATTTCGGATGTTTTTTCAGCTACAAAAGAAATGAATAATGAAGTGATATTCGCCATTCGATACAGTAAATCGTTAGTAGGTGGCGGACACAGCGCGTGGTTTAGTTTAAGTGATCCTACAACATCGGCAATAAACCAAACTTTTTTATCAAGCTATGGTACTACGGATGCAAGAGCAAATTTGCTAAAATATACCAAATCCGGTTCTGCATATTATATCAATAAGTATTTTGACACTCCAAATGCTACTACTCAAACTCTTGGTAATGATTTTATTGTGTTGCGTTATGCCGATGTTCTATTAATGTATGCTGAATGTTTGAATGAAACTTCAGGCACATTAAGTGCCGACCCAACAGATACGAATGGGGCATTGTATTGGCTTAATCTGGTTCGGAAACGTTCAAGCCCCACAACGCCAATTCTTGCTACACAATATGCAACCAAAGACGATTTGCGTTCGATTATTATCAGGGAACGTAAGTTTGAATTTCCTTTGGAAGGAAACCGTTGGTTCGATTTAGTGAGAACCAAAACAGCCAATGAAGCTATGTCAGTTGCTCCATATACAAGTCCGGCAATCACAGTTCCTGATTATCGGTTAATTTATCCGATTCCAAATGCAGAAGTTGAGAAAATCGGAGATACCAGCATATTTCCACAAAACCCCAACTATTAATTATTTTTTTATGGAACCCTATTTTATAAATGGTGTAAGATGGGTGTTGAAACGCTGAGAATTTACGGTGTTTTAGGGCTTTACATCTCTTAATTGAAAAAATCGAACATGAAATTGAATCGACTTTATTATTTTGTATTAGTCATAGTTATTGTATTTATTGGCTGCAAGCCGGTTGATCCAATCATTAATCCACCGAAACCTCCTACACCTGTAGTGGTAAAAATTGGATTTGATTCGACTTATGTTGCTGTTTCGACAGATAATAAACTTCAGGATAAATTATTCTATCTATTGACTGTCATTCAAAAGTCAGATTATCAGGCTATCAACGAGCAAACTGAATTTAAAAACTTGCGCGAAAGATATAAATCCTTACTTGCAGAAGTAAGCAATTCAAATTCAATAAGTAAGACCGTACGACAAAGGTTTTTAATCAGCAAAGCAGAAAGTGAATCGCTGAAAAAAGCTTTTGTCAGGGCTTATAATTCGGATGTATTGATGAAGGATATTGTAAAAAAGGAGTTATTGCCATCGGGAAATTGGGAAATGTATTATGCCGGAACTACCGATACAACTTTTTTGAAATTAGTTGTTGAACAAACGGTAGCAGCCGCTGATACAATCATCAATCAATACCTTGTTGGAACAAAATCACAATATCCGGAAGATGGTCCGAGCGACAGCAATGGTCCGAAAAATTTATATGCAACCGATTATGTTCAGCAGTTTGTAAGTGGAATAAACAGTATTGACAAAAATAGTACTACAGTTCTGAATTTACCCATAGCAACAGCACTTTCGTTACTCAAAATAAATAACCGAGATGAAGCTGTTCGTTTCGAACCACTTGCAACAGGTGAAAATAAAGCAGTAATAGAAAATATAAAAAACATTGTTTGGAAAAATTATACTTACGCATCATTGATTGTGCCTGGAGATAGTCCAAATTCGGAAGGCGATGCAATTAACCTGAGTGAAAGTGCAAAAAAACATGTTCAGTATGCGGTTGAAGCTTATAACGGAGTGCTGGCTCCTGTTATCATTATTTCCGGAGCCAATGTTTATCCGTATTACCCACCAACACAGTATTTCGAAGCTATTGAAATGAAGAAATATATGATGCAGACTTACGCTATTCCGGAAAACGTCATTTTGGTTGATCCTTATGGAAGACATACCACCACTAATCTACGGAATGCAGCAAGATTGATAATTCGATTGGGTATTCCACGCTATAAAAAGTCATTGATAGTTACATCAAAGTCTCAGAATGATATAATCGAAGCTCCAAGTTACGCTACCCGTTGCAATCTCGAATTAGGCTATATGCCGGGAAAATTAGGAGAAAGAATTGCCGACGTTCGATTGGAATTTACACCAACTAATTTCAATGTACTAACAATCAATCCGAAAGATCCACTTGATCCATAAATTTATAAAGTGATATAAGAAGCGAGCATATTCGTAAAAACAAACAGGATAAAAATTTATATGCAAATTTATCCAACAATTAAAATTTATATTTATGAAAACAATTATTTACACGCTTATCTTTCAGGCTATTTGTGCATTGAATATTTTAAATGCTCAAATCACCGTATTAACAGAAAATTATTCTGGTTTCGCACGAACTGATGTTACAGTTAATAATCGTGCAAAAATTATGAAAACCGATGGTGTTACAGCCTTACCGGGTTGGATTATTTGTTCAGGTGCTCGTCAGGAAGCCGGCGCTTTGAAATTAGGACAAGGTAGTACAATTGGATATGCTACTACTCCAAAATTAAATTTATCTACAGGTACTATTTCAGTTTCTATTAATGCAGCAGTGTATGCAAAACCCTTAGCATCTCCCGGGGCGGCGGCAATAAAAGTGGCAGTTTTGGTGGACGGAACAAAAGTGGGTGAATTTTCGGTTGTTCAGGCTTGGCGCGATGTAAATCATACTGATCCTTTTAATAATTATACAATTACTGATATTCCTACGGCAGGTGCAAATTCAAGAGTAACAATTGAAGTTGGGAATACAACCAACGGTGGCACAGCAGGTAATTCAGTAATTTTAGATCAGGTTGAAGTTTCTGCAAATGGAACAAGTGTATTGGTAGAAACATTTGACAATTTTACATTGGGATA
>CAMBSB010000232.1 GCA_945870155.1 Paludibacter jiangxiensis
ACAAAAAAGTATGCAAAAAAAACACCTCACCCGTCCTGCGGACACCCTCTCCAACTGGAGAGGGAAAAAGGTATAAAGTGTTTGACTTCGCCCACTTCGCTCGAAAAACTTACGCTCGGTAGGCTCAAATCGTCCAAACTCATTCCGACGGAATACGTCGGAACTCAAACAAGGACGATTTTTAACCGCCTACCTCACTTGTTTTTCGGCTCACTGGACGAGGTCAGTCCGATTCCGAAAGGTAGTGGTCAAATTATATGTTTTAAATTCAATATGTTATATTTAGAATCAATTTTTTGTCATGTACTATAAAAAAAATACTAATCTATATGAAAATAAGAAATGAGTTTTTAATAAGTATATTGTTAATTGCATGTTGTTTAGCAAATCTTAGAGCTCAAACTATGACCGATGCCGAGATATTTGGTCCAAATGTGTATGTATTCAGTCCAACCGACGATATGACCAAAATTCGAACAACAATTAATACCATTCACGACCAAATGCTACACGATGAATTTAGTTCGAAACGCTATGCATTTTATTTCAAACCAGGCGATTATACACAAGCAGGACTTTTTAATATTGCTTATTATACACATATTGGAGGATTAGGTAAATTGCCGACAGATGTACGTTTGTCGAATGTTTATACACCGGCACCACTTGCAAACAACAACGCAACTTGTACTTTTTGGCGTTCGGCAGAGAATTTTACAGTAGCCGGCAAATCAACGGGTGATCTGAATACATGGTTTCAGTGGGCAGTTTCGCAGGCAGCGCCATTGCGAAGGATTAATTCGGAACGACGCGCTCATTACCAGTGGTGGTACGATGGATGGTGTAGTGGTGGATTCACCGGCGATTGTAATTTTAAAGATCGAGCAGGTTCGTGGTCGCAACAACAATGGTATTTCAGAAATTCCTATGTAGAATTGGGTTCAAAAGACTACAGTATGGGCGGTTGGAATCTCTGTTATCAGGGTGTAGAGTTTGGTACAAGTGTTAATATGACCAGTCACAGCGATAACTGGACAACAAGTGGTGGCGCTTGGAACAATGTAAGCCGAGTAGATAAAACACCAATTATTCGTGAAAAACCTTTTTTATTTTTTGGCGATGATGGTCGATATAAAGTATTCAAACCTGCTTTGCGCTACGACAGTAAAGGAACTTCTTGGAAACCAGGAAATATGGGTGCTGGTGAAACTTTTGACTTACTCAACGATTTTTATGTGGTAAAACCCGGCACTTCGGCCACCACTATGAACGAACAGTTGGAAGCCGGAAAGCATCTGTTTATAACGCCAGGCATGTACGAATTGTCAGAACCTCTGCTTGTTAAGCGGGCAAATACCATTATTCTGGGAACAGGTTATGCCACGCTTATTCCATCGTCAACAAATCCTACTTCAGCCATTATTGTAGGCGATGTGGAGGGTGTAAGCATTGCTGGTTTGTTATTCGATGCGCATTTTAGTTCAAGAACATTGTTGCAGGTTGGAACTAAATTTTCAACAAATAATTTCAGTTTAAATCCTACTTTATTAGCCGACTTATTTTTTCGGGTTGGTGGATTTCGAACAACAAATGTGAATGTAGATGTGGCGTTGGAAATAAATAGCTCGGATGTAATTGGCGATCATTTTTGGATTTGGCGTGCCGACCACGGACAGGGCGTAGGTTGGTTTAAAAACACTTCAAAAAATGGTTTAGTGGTAAACGGTCATCATGTAACCATTTATGGTTTATTCAACGAGCATTTTCAGGAATATGGAACTGTTTGGAATGGAGAAAAGGGACGCATGTATTTTTACCAGAACGAAACACCCTACGATGTCCTCAAACAAACTGATTACATGAGCAATAATGGCACTTTAAACGGATATGCGGGCTACAAAGTGGCCGATAATGTAAATTACCACGAAGCTTCGATGTTAGGTTTATACGATGTTTTTATCAATACGCAGGGAGCGAAAATTGCCGTTGCCAATTCGATGGAAATACCCGATTCAAAAGGTGTAAAAGTGCACCATGCCTGCAATGTGCGTATTTCTACCGACAATATGGGCGGTTTTCAAACCGTAATCAACGGTCAAACGCAAAGTACTTATTATGCCACCGGAGCGGGAAAAAGATTTTATGTGGTGGATTATTCCGGGACGAAAGAACCTGCTGCATGGCAACGCCCTGAGCAAGCGTCAGGCGTAGAACATGTATTGAATAATGAATACGCTATTTCGTTTGAATTACAAAATAAACAACTCAGCATATATTCAAAAACATCAGCTATCACAATTGATATTTACGATATTACAGGTAAAGCAATATTTCATCAAAATGGAATTGATCCAATATCCTTGTCGAAATGTGCTCAAGGCATTTATTTAATTAAAATACAAACTAAGCCGGGCATTCAAAAAACCATTAAATTTGCACTTTCAGGCAATTGACGATTTAGAAATTACTGATTAAAACTATAGTAAAAAAGTCAACGTAAAATCACCTCACACAGAGCAAAATTATTGCTTCTCTGTGAGGTGATTTCGATTACGAGCGTATTTTATAATTCTACGCTATTGATATACTGGCTGTTTGAAAAGCGCATACCATTGTCGGACGAAAAATAAATCCAGCAATGAATAGTTGCGCCATTCCAAATAGCGGGCATATCGACAGTAACAGTACCAACTGAATGTTTGACTTCGCTTGCATTCGTTAATGCCTGATTGGTCAGTTCGTTGAAGAAAACGAAATACGCCAAAGCATTTGGATCTGTTCCTTCAAAGATTGTAGTATCCCAATCCATTTTCAGTTTGCCGGGTGCTGCTTTTTCGGCAGTAACCGAGTCGACTGTATAAATTGGCCCTTCGGCAAACATGAGTTTCGACAGGTCGATGCTAAAGTCAGGGTATTCGCCTACAATGGCATTCTTAAAACCTATATTTATACCGTACCGAATACCAGGGTTACCACCGAAGTTTTTCTTGTATACGGGATAAAAGGGCCGAAGCACTGTATTGATAAACGCAAACTTAGCCCTGTGTGCCACCTGTTTATCGGAGCGAGGGTTGGTTGGAATACTTGCTACGCGCAGGTAATTTTTACCGGTAGCTTTTGATTGCGTGGCAAGCGCGTCTCCATATTTGCCGGAGATTTTGCCGAAAGTTAGGGATTTAAATGTAGCCATATTGTTTATTTATTTACGATTTGACAATTTACAATTTACGATTGATTTTTAAGAAATTGCAGACTATCAAATCAGGTTGTTTGTATTTAAGATTTAACTGTCCCCAACCCCGACCACACCCCAACCCTCTCCAAATGGAGAGGGAGGAAGAGGGGGAGTAAGAAGCAGACTGATTCACTTAGAATCACAGAGAAAGTACTTACAAACACAGAGAAATCACTTAGAATCACAGACAATTCACAGAGAATCACATACAAATCACAAAGAAATCACTGTAGTATCACAGTACTATCACATAGGAATCACAGAGAAATGGGTGGTGGACGAGCGTTTAATTTTAAATTCATATTACTTTAATTCTTTTGTTTGCTGCAAAAAAAAGCAGCGCCATCGTTTTGAATGACACTGCAAAGAAATATGAAATTTATGGGTTGATAATCAAGATGTTGCTTGTTTATTCTTGTATACAAGAATAAACAAGTTTGTGCAAGTTTGTGCAAGATTGTGAAAATGAAAACAAGCGGGGATTAGTGAAAACAATTAAAAACAAGGAAAATGTGTGTTTATATGTTATAATTCATCAGGCACAACCGACCTCACCCCTAACCCCTCTCCTTGATGAGAGGGGAATAGTGAGATGATGCAGTGTGGCGAAACTTATTTGGACCTCCTGACTTCGACAATGCGCCACCCAAATTGAAGTTGAGTTCGTGAGAATTGAATATTTGAAAGTAAAAAATAGTTTTTATACCATTTATGCAATTCTCAGGGCATCAAATTGGCTTGCGCCACCCAAGTGTCAAAGTCAGGAAAAACAAGGAAAATGTGTGTTTATATGTTATAATTCATTAGACACAACCGACCTCACCCCTAACCCCTCTCCTTGATGAGAGGGGAATAGTAAGATGCAAGTAATAAATTTTTTAGAACTTTATCGAAGTGCAATATTTAAAAAATAAATGACGGAATGATTTTGGAGTATTTTATGAAAGGGCTTTTGAAATGTTATATAGTTCGGTGATTCGTTTTTTAAAGAATTCAATTTCTTCTGTATCGTAATCGGGGTCGACTTTATAATTAAATATGCTTTGATACGATCCAATGTCACGTTTGAAATGAGCTTTTAATATTTTATGAAACATAGCTCCTTTTCTATAAGGTATTGTAAGTAAGGAGGGTTCAAATTTTTTCAATACATAAATAAGAATTGACATGGATTTGCCAATTTCAATTTTGAATTCAACCGGTAAATTTTCGATAAAATTATCGTTTGCAGCGTTGCTAAAAAAGTTCTTTAATTGCTTAACAAATTCTTCGTTTGAAGAATTTGTTTCAATGTTAGTTTCACTTTCGTATTCCTGCTCATCGTCAAACATTAGGTCGGTTGTAAACCATTCGGCGTCAACAATATCTATGTCAAAGAATTTTTCGAAAGCCAACAAAACATCAATTTCGCTAATGCCATTTTTATTATCCAACGGACAGAAGTAATTTCCATAATATAATTTGTAGATTAGCCGTGTGAAATCAGGTAGTTTATCAGGTTTCATCTTTATATTGTAAGCAGCAGCCTTGTACATCTTTTCAATATCTTGTTTTTCGAGTATTTCGGATTTATTTTCAAGTTCTTCCTTTATATTTTCCAAATCAAGGTTAATTTTGAGAAAACGTAAACCGATTTTAATATACAAATCAGAAATTTTACTTTTATATTGTGGAATTACTCCAATTTCAAGATTAAGTAATTTTTGAAAATAAGCAGATAAATCATCCCTCAAAGATTGCTTAAATACTATAATGTCATATATGTTTGGTTTCCAAGTAAATAGTGGATCAAATTTTTCATTCAGAATATTGACAGTATCACTAAACTTTAAAAATTCGGATGATTCATCCCAAACCTCTTGCCCCACATTTGAAATATCAATATTTGAAGCAAGCTCAAGCGCTTGTTTAAATTTTGTAACTATAAGTTCTTGGGAGTCGAATGAAATGACTTTGGGATCGTAAACGACATTGATAATTTTGAAAATCTGATGAATAGTTTCCGAGATTTTGTTGGTCGAATTCATGGATAAAACTTCTTGGTTTGTATATTGGCTTTATTTTATGAAAAAAATCAGCGACAAAAATACAATAATTATTTTAATTTAACGATTCTTGATTAACTTTTATAGAAGAAATATTTGTGAAAAAATATAGCATAGACATTGAATAAAAAGCAACTGATTTTGAGCAATTATCAAAAAATACTACATTTGCATTTTTATTCAACAACCATAGGTTAATAAGGTCAACTTAAAGCAAATTGCAAATGACTCTCACCGAAAAAGAAGAATTAGAATTAATCAAAAATGGTTCATCACCATGTTTTGAGGCTCTTTATCATCGGTATAGTGGCAAGCTTTATAATTTTGTGATGAAAGTATCCAAAGGTGATAGTTATATGGCCGAGGAATTGGTTCAACGAACTTTTATCAAGGTTTGGGAAACCAGAGCAAATATCAATCCTGAAAAATCATTTATTTCGTACCTTTGTACAATTGCCAAAAATATGCTTTTGAATGAATATGAACATCAAACTGTTCAATATATTTATAGTGAATTTGTGAAAGTATATATGGCTGATGTTGATAGCTCAACTGAGAATGAAGTAGATAAAAATTTATTGGAAGAATATATTGATAAATTAGCCGATAACTTACCTCCCAAGCGAAAAGAAATTTTTATTTTAAGTCGAAAAGAGGGGCTTTCCAATAAGAAAATTGCTGAACGACTTCAAATAACTGAAAGCACTATTGAAACTCAACTTTCGAAAGCTTTGGCATCTATGAAAAGTCAAATGCAAAAACATTACGAGTTGATATTGATAATATTATTTATACTAAATTCATAGTAATGTTAATTGTTTTTGTTGAGTAGTGAAAAAGGGATTAATAGCTGTATACACTAATATACCAGAGATTATATGCAAAAAGAAGAATGTATTGACATATTTGAACGTTATATTCAGAATCGCGCAAGTGAGGATGAGATAAAGCGCTTGAGTAGTTGGATTAGAAATAACCAAGAAATATCATTGTGGCTTGAACAACAAATTTTGGCTTCGTCATCAACTATTGATAATGAAGTTAAAATGCGTATGTTGAGAAATATTGAAAGTGAAATAAATTTAGAACCCGAAATAAATTATACTCTTTCTCGTCAAAACACAAATCGTTTACAGTTTAAAAGGTGGATGCGTGTCGCAGCCATATTTATCCTACCCATACTTACAGCTGCCGGAATGTATTTTTATATGTCCAAAACTGATTCTTCAACTGCACCCCTTGTCATTGCTGTAGAGCGAGGACAGAAAGCAAATATAACTTTGCCCGATGGAAGTAAAGTGTGGCTGAATTCTCAATCCAAACTAACCTATTCTGATAATTTTAATGTAAAGAAGAGAGAGTTGCAGCTCGATGGAGAAGCTTATTTTGAAGTAGCTCATAATCCTAACAAGCCCTTTATTGTTCATAGTAATGATATTGCAGTTGAAGCACTAGGTACTGCATTTGGAGTAAAAGCTTATAGTGAGGATAACCTAATATCTTCAATACTTATGAGAGGTAAAGTTCGGGTTACAACTCCTGAAGGAGATGAAATATTAATGCCGAATGATAGAATCTCGTATGATAAGACTTCACGTAAAAAGACATTGAGTACTGTAACAAATGCAACTGATTTTACGGGCTGGATACATAATGAATTGCGTTTTGAAAATGAATCACTTGGTGAGATTGCTAAAAGTATCCAACGTAT
>CAMBSB010000233.1 GCA_945870155.1 Paludibacter jiangxiensis
AAAATTACCATTTCTATCTTCAATAATGGTAGAATATGAAGCATGAAACAAAGGTTTTGGTAATGAAAAATAATACCACACAGCGAATATAAAAAACGCAGACAGCATCCAAAACCGAGGTTTAGGATACTGCAAGCGGTGTTTTATGCACCAATGTTTGAAATGGGTTATATTTGTAAAAAAAGACATTCAGATGGAATAAAATGTTTGGAAAAGAAAGAATAAATAGGCATAAGCTTAAAATTAAATCATCTTTTTCTTTAACCCTTAATAAATTGGCATAAGCTTAAAATTAAATCATCTTTTTCTTAAACCCTTAGTAGAAAAAAATCAAACCAAACAAGCCCTTATTCCCTTATTATATTTCTAAGAATAATTATTTCAAAATACTATTAACTTAAACAAGATCGTTAAAATTAGAAGGACTATTAACTGAGATTCTATTCAAAAACCCCTTAGTAGAAAAAATAAACAATTCAACCAACCCTTCTTCCCTTATTTCTTTAGAATGGTTTCTTGATAAAACTTCAAAAGTATTTCATATTCCTCTGCAAAAGTTTGTTTATGATGATGCTCTTTCTGATCCAATATATATTTGCATACTTTATCGACGTCTCTTTTAGAAATTGAAAAAGCTGAACAAGAATTTTGCCACTGAAAATTACCAATGCTGAGCTTATTTTCATTTATAAACTGATTTGAAATTGTCGCAATTTCAGTGGCAAGCATTTCTTCACAAATTGAAGGAGACCGCGAAACGAGAAAATGAATATGCTCAGGATTTGCATAGATAGCATACATCTTACAATTACGATTATTTACAATTCCTGTAATGTACTTTTCAATTCTGTCCCTGCTATTCTCTCCGATTAAAGGAAGTCTGTGGAGTGTGGTAAAAATAAAGTGTGTATAAAGATTGTTGAATTCTACTTTCATAAAATAAGGGAATAAGGGCGTTTTTCTATTAACTTAATTTCTACTAAGGGTTTTCAATATTATTTTAAATCAAATTGTTTTCTCTACCCATAATAGAATGTAGTTCAATTTTGGGGATAAGTATTCAGTAGTTCAATTAAATTTATTTCACCACCTTTATCCATTGACCACTTGTTCTGGCCTGTATGGTATTGTCATACATTGCTTCGCATTGCATCGAAGGCATATAAAATGTACCCAAGTAGGCAGCGTGTAAAAGCACTTTAAACACTTTTTGCTGACCTTTATCTAAATCGAAATATTGATACACTCTATCATCGCGTATATCCTGATAACGAGCTACATCGCCTTTCAATTTGGCACTTTTAACAGCATCTAAGCGCGAACTCATTATTTCCCAACCTGATGGAAATAATTGGGTAAGAGCTAATTCTGTGTAATTCAATCGTACTCCTGGATGTGTTACCGTTACTTCGGCATAAAAAT
Organism: Paludibacter jiangxiensis; assembly: GCA_945870155.1. GTDB lineage: Bacteria > Bacteroidota > Bacteroidia > Bacteroidales > Paludibacteraceae > Paludibacter > Paludibacter jiangxiensis_A. The sequence continues at coordinate 1,423 of CAMBSB010000233.1, forward strand.
CAGTTCCTTGTTTTAGTTGCAATGGATTGACCGGCTTATCTTTCATGTCAAGATAACGAACAGTGAGATTCAGATTGGAAGCAACAGCTGCTTGTGATTTCATAACCGGGATACCTTGTTGCTGAACATGAACATACATATTCTGACCGGAACGATTGGTAATGCTTACCGACTTTCTTAATCCTGTATTGAAATTTAGTTGCGATTGATAAATTGGTTTTGACGAATTAACACGAACTTTTACACCATCAATTATAATGTCGCATGTCAGATTTTCACCAGAAGAGTTTATTCCGGCATATTTGGATATTGACAATAACATATATGCAGCTGATTGTGTACTTAGCCATTGATTGGACGAAAGTAAATTTGCCATGTCTTCTACCAAAGGTTTTGCTTGCGCCATTCGTTTAAGCAAGACCAAAGTTTCCAATATCATAGCTTCATCCCGTTCAGGACTGCCATAAGTATCCCAATAATTGACGCTTTTAGTTGGTTTAACACCAAGCCCATTAACTATTTGTCCGGCTATATCCGATTTTCCTGCAAGTACATAAGTCGCAGCCAATCTCCATTTAGCAGCTTCGGTAATACCCGCAGTTTCTTTCATTCTATTCATGGAACTCAAAGCAGGTTTTTTTGCCAAAGCTAAAGTATAAAGTCTATAAGCCTGAATCAAATCCGAACCATAATCGTTAGTTTTTGGTTGCCAGTTATTCGCTTGCGAAGTTTGATAGCTCACCCAAGGATCCAGCAATCCTACAGGTAGTTGATAACCATAAGCTTGAGCTTCGAGCATAAAATGTCCGGCATAGTTTGTGCCCCAATCGCTAACACCATAAGAATTTTCAGGCCAATAAGCAAATCCACCATTGGTCATTTGATAGGATTTGATTTTTGCCAAAGTTGCATTAATATTTCTTTCAATTTCCCCTTTGCGTATATCACTCAAATCCATTATGTTATGCAAAAACAATTGAGGAAATGCTGCCGAAGTTATTTGCTCAATACATCCATGTGGGTATTGAATCAGGTAATTCAAACTTTTTTCCAAATTTATCGGATACATGCGTGAGACTTCCACTACTCCCGAATTTGTACCTTGAATTCCTAAAGCTGAAATTGTTTGCGTCCATGTTTCACCGGGTTTGATGGCAGCAGTAAGTACACTTGTTACCGGTGGGTTTGGCATTCTTATTTGCAAATTAGTTTCTGAGGTTGCTTTATTGCTGCCTGAAACCGCTGAAATTACAATTTTGCCTTGAGCAATTTTATTTTTGGCGCGAACGGTGAATTCTACGATTTTATCACCTGTTTTTTCAAAAACTATTTGTCTACGACCACCATCCAACACTTCAAAATTTTGATCAGTTGCGAAATCAACCCTTACATTACGAACAGATTTATCTGTTACAAAAACAGTTACTGGCACTTTGATTATCTCAGATGGGCTAATAACACGTGGCAATGTAGCCAATACCATGACAGATTGTTTCACTGGTACAGTTTTTTCTGCGGATCCATAAGCTCCTTTATCGCCGGCGACTACCATTACTCGTACCGAACCAATGTAATTTGGCATGGAAAAGGACAAAGTCTTAGATTGGCCTTTGTTTATCGTAATCGGAGTTTGGAAAAGTACAACAGCTTTAAAACGGTTATTATTTTCTTTACCGTTTTTATTCAGATACAAGTCACCACCAATGGAGAAAAGTCCCGATAACTTGCCTGTAAATGCTCCTGCAACATATTTATATAAATCCCAGGTTCGAACTCCGAGTGCTTCGTGGGTATAGAAATTTTCCCAGGCATTAGGGGTTTTAAAGCGTGTTAAATCCAATAATCCTTCATCCACTACGGCTACAGTACAAGTCATAGGTTTTCCATTGGCTTCCTTGATAGATACATTAAACTTTTCCTGAGGTTTGAGCTCATTTTTCATCGAGATTACCGGAGTAAGGTGAGTCGCAGGATCTTCAACAGCTACAGCCTGAACACCATACATTCGAATTGGGTAATCGTTTTTACTGTGATTATGTGGTTGAATATAAGAAACATGGATATAAATATTGGGAGCCATTTCCGGCGTTACTTTAAACTCGAAACGGGACTTATCTTTTTCAGGTGAGAACCAGAAGTTCTGAATCACCTTGCTTCCGGTTTCTATGCTTATTAGAGCGCGTCCTTTGTGTGTAACCGGCAATTCCACCGACACTTTTTCACCAACTTTATATTGTTTTTTGTCTGTTTGGAACATAAGCATCTCCGCTCCTCCCGGGTTTTCACTTCCGGCATTGCTCCACCAACCCTTGTAAGTGGTATAGAAAATTGCACCAGTACTATGTCCACCGTTTACATCAGTAATGCGTATAAATTTTCGTCCCCAATATTCGCCACCCAAAATCATTTCGTAGATTCTACGACCATTGCGAATATCTAAATACTCCGTTTTCATCAAGTTAGCATGTTGGCTCGAAACATAATCGGCCATATTTTCTTCAGCCGATTGATCCCACCACCAACGCCAATAAACATTATAAATTTCAATTTTTACTTTACCTGATATTGGCTTTCCATCTTCGTTGACCAAAGCAATTGGTACCAGATTTTTTTCATCAGAATAAAGTGCATTGTTCCAGCCTTTTCCCTCGGGAATTTTTACACCCACATAAGCATTGAAAGGTGAATAATTAAACACAGCTCTATCCACGCTGAAATTGCCACCGGCTTCGTATGCATAAGTTTTCATTTGCACCGCCACCATACCCGGAGCATCGGCTGTCAAATCGAATTTAAACTTTACATCAGCTGCACCTTCGGCATTCACATTGCCTTTAAAAATGGAAATATCCTGTGACGAAAAGGTTTTTGTAGGGTCATCAAAAACAAAGCCTTTACAACTGCTGAAAGATGTTGTGGCAGAAGCCAAAGTAGCATCAATTGTAACTTTTGAATTGGAAGCCGGAGCACCATATAACCAGTTGACCTGTAATTTTCCATTTTCGGTAAGGCCTTTGTGCAAAATAGTGGAAGGGAAATTCAAATTGATTTTCATGCGATTCGGCTTTACTGTTTCCACTCGCAACGTTCGTGCAAAAGTTGACCCTCCCACCAATATTTTAACTGTCCAGTTTCCGGTTGGAGCATCGCCCTGTGTTCTCAAGTTGAAACTATAGAATCCATTTACATTGGTCGACCGCACAAGTCGCTGCGACAATTGCCCCATGGGGTTATAAAATTCTAATACTACCGGATGGTTTGGAGGTAAAACATTGTTTTTATCTTCCAATATAAATGTCAGGAACATAATATCGCCCGGACGCCAAACTCCCCTTTCGCCATAAATAAAACCTTTAACGCCTTTTTTCAATTCCTCTCCTTTTACATCAAACATACTCAATGAGAGTGATGAAGCATCGTCAAGACGTAAATAACCACGCATTTTATCTTTTTTAGCTATCAATACAAATGGTTTATCGGTCAGTTTTACATTACATAAGCCATCCGAATTGCTGGTAACGGTTGTCATAGCTTGATTTTGCAAATTCCTGAATTCAATATCAATCCCACCAAGCGGGTCGGTTGTTCTTAAATCGGTTACAGCCACAAAATATTCGTTATTGCTACCTGCTTTGGCAATAATTCCAAAATCGGATGCCAAAACATTGCGTGCTACTTTATTTTCGCTGAGCATATAATACGAATCTTTTGAAGGATCATCCTTTTCGTTCCAGTTATAACCTTCTATGTAATATTCGTCTTCATCTTCATAATAACTCCAATACGAATCTTCAGGAGGTTCATTGTAGTTTTCGTTCAAATCTTTGGGTTCGGTATATGAATCTATTTTTGCAATCGGAGTAGTTGGATACAAAGAATGTTTTTTACGAAAAGATATTTCTACCCGGTAAATAGCTCCGGGTTCAGGTTCTATCAACTTAGATAGATCAAGAGAAAAGTTATTCCACACATTATAATCTATCGGTTCTATGGATGTTAATGCTATTTCCTGATTATACACAACGCGTCCAACACGTTTAATTTCCTGATTACCATTTAGTTGGTTTGCTTGCATAAACTGCACGATATTATTTTCGAAAATTTGAATTATTTTCACATCTACACCCGAAAGGCTAACCGCTTTGAAAGGAAATAGAATACCATCCGTATTAGGAACAATTACACCTTCGCCTATCAGCTCTACTTGTGGTTTTAGACTTACAAATTCAAGCGTTTTTACATAGTCATTACCCAGTGCTTTCTCAAAAATGTTTTTTACTGCAGCAAAAACAGTAAGCTGAATACTGCCTGTTGCTATTGTTTGTGGGGTTATTCGGGCAGTATTCCCATCTATGCTTATGCTTTCGTCGGCATTGGGTTCTAACCTGAATAAGCCAGTCATGTCCTGAATTTTACTCAATGGGTCAGAGAAAAACACTTCAATAGTTGTAGTTGGATTTGCACCAGATTTAACGTGAATTACTTTAAAATCGTCCAAAGCAGGCATTTCAAAAGTAGCAGAACCATCATCTTTTGCAACTATAGCATCACCATCCCACTCAATATCAATTTGGTACGATTCCTCTTTGCGTTCTACCTTGTCAATAAAAAATTCGTGTTTCATTCCTTCAGCACTGTGCTTCCAATTCAATTGATATTTTGTACCCTTGCTTGACATATCCACGGCTTTTTCTAGTGCTGTAATATCAGCAACATCGGCTGTATAGAAAACACCATGCACTTGCTGCCATTTTTTATCGCTCACATTTACAGGCGAAATACCATTAAATTCATAACGTATAGCTTGATGTCTTACCTGAAAATTAAATGTCAGGGTATTCAGTTTATCCGGAACTTTTACAAATTTATCCAATTCAAAATCCACCGTGTATATTTCACCTGATTTCAAAGGTTTGTTGGGTGTAAATTCTATGGTTTGTTTGTCTATCCACTTGGCTTTACCTTTTATACCCGGACTAAACGAGAAGGGATTGAAAGAAAGCTCTTTACCCGGAACTGCTTCGGGTACATCATTTAATAGCCTGAGCTGTACTTTCGTAGAATTGGAAACTACACCTGATGTAAACGAAATTACATAACTTGCAAAAGCCGGGTCAATTTTTATCGGCTTGAGTGTTTTATCGCACGATGGAAAAATAAATAACAATGAAAAAGCAAAAATCAGCGAAATAAGACGATTACTTTTTGACATAAATGCTTTCATATGTACTTGTAAAAATAGATGAATGACTGGAGATTTAATTTAAATGCAAATGTAATTTGTTTTTTAGAATTTCAACATAATTTTGAGTGAATTTTAATAATACATGATTAACATAACAATAAATTGAATATTCAATAAAAATTAATACTTTTGTTGTTAATAATCTGTTTGAAATGTAATATAAATCAATTGGTATAGGCGCTTAGACCGCCCACTATTTTTATAATTGCTACTTTTGTAGCATGAATCAACGAAATCAATTTTTAGGTGTGAATTCAATAAAGTTTCACAAAGCATTTTCAACAGATGAAGATTGTTATCGCTATTTATCAGAGT
>CAMBSB010000234.1 GCA_945870155.1 Paludibacter jiangxiensis
AAATATGCCTCCAACTCCGTCAGTTGCATCTGTCGATTGATTATTAGCTACCGTACAGTTCAACATAGAGAAATAGGAATCCTGATTTACAAAAACACCAGCTGCTTTACTTGTACTACTATTGTTTACAATTAAACAATTAATTAATGCACCAGCTATATTCGAATGTGCATGATTTTTCATTAACGAGGTATGATATTTTACAAACACAGCTGCTCCATAATTACCTCCCGAGTTATTCCGGAATATACAGTTTTCGAGAACCACCCCGAGACTAATAGCAGCCGACGAACCATAGGTGCCTGTACCTTTTTGGAAAATAATTCCATCTACTTTCGTTATTCGCTGAAAAACGGGATAAGCAGTTCCATCGCCCGAATAGATATGTCTTTTATTGGCGGCTGCCTCAAATATAGTTTTATTTGCATTCAAGTCCCTCATATCGCCACCATTGGCTGCATACGCACCGGTGAGGTTTACACCGTCTTTTAGCTGAATTGCATCGGCTAGTGCATATGTCCCGGCAGCAAATCGAACCTCTCCTTTATCGGCATTTACTGCCACATCATCTATCAGAGCCTGTATCTGCGCTGCTCCTGCTGCATCAGCCCACGAAGATCCATCGCCTGCTCCTGTAGCCGTTGGTTTTACATATTTGGTAACAGGAGTTCCCGTAAATTCAGTTAGCGATATATCATCTATTAAAACACCGCCATAGTTGGTTACATTGGTACCGGTAGTGGTAAGAATACCTATGCCCGCAAATGCTGTTGTAAAATCGGCTACCGTAGTCATGGTTTTAAAACCAGCTACATCAAAATATACCGTGTACTGCGTCCAAGTAGTACCACCACTCAGATATAATGCTTTTGCCATCATTTTTGGGTTTGTAGTTGTATTGTCGCATAAAAATACCGTAACCGTTGTCATGGTATTACCAGCAGTATCATCCTTACGCGCCCAGAAACTGAGCGAATAACGCTTGGTATTAATCAATCCACCATTTATTTTTTGCAGTAATACACAGTTTTTCCAAGCATCGGGTGTAGAGCCCGAAGAAAAATCTGCTCGTGTTGCAGAGGCATTGTTTATACGTAAATTCAAACAATTACTACCACTGTATTTGTCGGTAGTTGTAATCAATCCGCGGGGTTCGGCAAAATCGGTAGTTTTAAGTACCCACATACCTGCACCCACCGAAGTAGCTGTAGCTGTTGTAGGGTTTGTCGCAACGGTTGTTGTTGGGTTAAAAACTGTAACACGATTCAATACAGAAGTGGTTGATTCCGTTACGGTGTACGATGAGGAGTTCTCAAAGCCACCATCAGTGATAAGGTTGGTTTGCGCCTGTGAGGCAAAAAACACAACTGATAAAAGCATAAATAATGTAATTTTTCTCATAATTTTAAATTTTAAAATTGTTATTGATAATGATAAATTATCTCTTTACAAAAATATAGGTTGATATCGTATTAAGTTTGTATTATTTTGTTTAGTTACTATACTATTATAAACATAAACAACAAGTCACCTGTTTATGAAGGCAACTTGTTGTTTTGAAAAAACGGATAATATTTTTACCCTATAGAATTATTGAATGGTTGACAACTAAACTTTTCGGGCGATACTATTGAGTTGTTTGCTTCACCTGGCCCAACAGGCGGAGCTGATTCCAAAGCAAGGGAAATTTCACTATCGAGCGGTATCCATTCTATGCGAGGTTTGATATATTTTTTCCTTTTCATGGTATTTCGTTTTTTTTAACTGCCACCAGCCCCAAAAAGGTGGTGAGATAAGCCCATTCGGTTTTAACCAGTTCTCCTTTAGGGATTAGTGGCAGCATTTATTATTTTACAACAACTCTTGTTGATTGGTTATTTACTTTCACTACATATACGCCTGCGGCTAAATGTTTCGTGTTTCTTGTTTCACGTTCCGTGTTTAGAACTCCATTTTCGATTAATTGTCCCACTGCATTGTAGATAGCGTAATTAATTTTTTCGGGAGCTGAAATCACGATCTGACCAGTTGCATTGGTATATACTATTGCCTGTGATTGGTTTTTGTTATCAAATCCGGTAGTTGTGCCTTTGGCACGGAAAATCAGACTGAAACGGTCGGCATTATTCGTAGCCGATGAACCAAACTGATAGACTTCACCTTTCGACAAATTAAATTCAGTATTTGTCTGTTTGTCACGGAGTATAAGTTGCAGATTGGCAGGCAAGTTAGCAATTTCTGTCGCTTTCAGACTAAATCTGTTGTCTTTTTCTGTTACAAATCCCAAAGCCAAAGTAGTTCCTTCCTCAATATTATTCAGGGCGTTAATTGCCAGTTTCTCATTACCAGCCAGAGTATAAATTTCGGCCTGATACGAACCTGAGTTATTAAAGAATTTTGGAGCATCTGCACTATCAAAATCATTACTTGCATTTTCAGAAGCATAAATTGCAACCTGATCGGCGCTTGCACCGTTTGATACACTCAAACGTACAAGTGGCATTGTGCTTGCCTCGCTTTTAGGCGCTTTCAGTTTATTGCTCGAGCCCTCGTGTGCACGCATACTGTTTTTGAATGTAAGTGTTCCACCATTACTTTTTACCCAGAAAGCCTGCATAGGAGGAATCAGATTGCTTCCCAATGACGCATTTGATGGAGTACCATTTGAACTTACTGTAGCAAAGACATAAACCGAGCCCTCGTTTTGCCAGATAACACTACCATCGCTGATGTTAGTACCTGTACCCGTAGGAGCTGTTGCACCGGATGTACCACCTGTTAAGGTTTTGTAGAAACTTGTACCATTATACACTACAGAATTGGCAGCATACAGATACCCTGTAGCCCACGCACTATTACCATTATAATCGATGGTTCTATACCACATAGTACTATTTGGCATTTTAGCACCGGTTGTAGGATGCGTGTTAACGAGGTCGGTGGCAACTAAAGACCAATTCAAATACGACGGATAAGGATTTCCGACCAGATTAAAGCCTCGTCCGGCAGTATTGTTAGTTAGCGTTACCGGAACATCACCAGAATTAACAATACCTTCGAACTGAACTGTTCCGGTTGTTCCCTGAGTGGAATTTGCCACCTGAATATAACCTCTACCACGTGTTAATGTACCTGATGCAATTTTCCATAAACCTGTACTCTCTTCATAATACTGTACAGAATTACCTTTGTTGAGGTCTGAGACATTGGCTGTATTATTCAATGGCGCACTCATATACCAGTTTCTGCCGGCCGTAACATATTGTTTTACAGTGGCATTGACAGTTGGAGTTTCATAAGCATCAACCAGCGTAGCAGTCCCGTCGGAAGTACTTTCGAGTGTGATTCCGTTGGTAACATTTAAATTTCCAGCTGTAATTGTCAGTTTTCCACCGGCTGCCACAGTTACCGATTTCAATTCTTTAGTTGCACCAACAGTCAATTCAGCACCTGCAGCTACGGTTACATCGCAGGTGGTACAAGTTATTGTTGAAGCATTTATTGTTCCTGAACTTACCGGAACTGTATTCGGTTCGAAATTTGCAACAAAGGTACGGTTTGTCGAAGCTGTAAATGAATATGTTGCATTCGTTGAAACTTCGGAACTACTTTCAGTCCAATTTACGAAATGGTAACCTGAGGAAGGGGTGGCAGTTTGGGTGATTAAACTTCCTTTGCTTACTTCCTGGTTCGCGTTAACAGTTCCGTGGTCGTTGTTTGAGGAGGAAACTGTGGATGTAATCGGGTCGTATTCGTAAGAACCAATCTCTGGTGTTGTACTAATAAATCTAGAATTTCCCATTATATCAGTGCTAAGATAATCAGTGTAATTTCTAAGGACCTCTGTTGTGCCTGACATTGTTACTCTGTCTTTTAACTGTCCTGAATAACCAATATTTATACCTTGTGAACCACTTTTTAATCTCCAATCAGAATTATTTAACTCAGTTGTTTGTGTGGAGTTCGTAGCATGTCCAACATATGATGTTGAATTAGCAAAAGTTGGAGCACTATAATAATTAGTTAATGTAGCATTAATATTATTTGATATACTATCCCGCTGTTTCTCAATAATATTATTACGGACATCACCCAATGTCCCATTTGATATGCGTAAGGGCAAAGAATATGACGGCCCAGTGTTATTCCAAAAAATATTATTGACAATTTGAGTATAATGAGCATAATCACCTATGGTAATTCCATTAGAATTAAAAGCTTTTGAAAAAGTACCCATCGCATTAATCTTGTTATTTGCAATGACACAATTTACGAGAGAAAATGTTTTATTATTTGATGTAATTCCAGCTGTAAAAATAATACCCCTTGATGATGTATTGTTAATAATTAGACAATTCGCTAGACATCCATTAAATGCAGCACTTGTGTTGGTTGATTTCATAAATATTGTACCATAACCACCTCCAGTGCTGGACTCCCTATTATTTCTTATTATACAATTACGTAACAAAATCCTAAAACCAATAGAAGCTGCCGCACCATAATTATCCTTACCTCGTTGTATCACAAATCCATCAATGATCGTAGATTTTGCAAATAAAGCGTTATCCCCGCCATCAATAGTTAGAACTCTACGTGTATCCTGCCCATCCAAAATACTTTGGTATAACATCAAATCACGTGTATTCCCATCTGAAGAATATCCTCCAAAGCAATTTACCCCATCTTTTATTGTAATTGTCGCACCTAAATAATATGTACCTGTTGCAAAATAAACAGTCCCTTTATTGGCATTGAGAGCAACTTCATCTATTCTAGCCTGGATTTGTGTTCTACCTGAAGCGTTAGACCATGAAGTACCTGTACTGTCACCAGTACCAATAACTTTAATGTAACGCGAAATTTGGGCCTCCGCCATCATTCCCATCACTGCAAAAAGCATTAAAAAAGTAAGTTTTTTCATATCGTATTATTTTTGTTTTAAAATTAGAGTTTTCGACGAAACAAAAATAGGTGGGAACACAAGCTGCAATTTGTATTATTTTGCTCAAACGCTGTAATAATATGAAGAAATACAAAGTAGTCATATAAAAACCATAGTTGGTGGGAGTTTCAGCACTTTTGAAAACTGAAAGTGCGCAATATTATACCAATAAAAAACATAATAATACAAGCTATGAAGCTGGTAATATTCAAAATTCAATCATTTATAAACAAATAAACATAAATATCATTCAAACGGATGCTATATCTTTGTGAATGTTATGTATTAAATCATTTTCTAATTTAATTTCGATAGGCTGTATGACTCTATTTAAAAATATTCTGATTTTTCTTTTTGTTATTATTCCTGTTTTTGTGAGTGCTCAAACCAAGGATATTGAATTGGTTAAAGCCAAACTACGTGAAATCACATTGCATTATAGCGACCAAACTGCAGCTGTAAATGCTGAAAAACTCGAACTTCAACTAGCCGACGGTAAGTTTTCCGACCTTAATTATGCCGATAATTCGGCTGCCAAATGGCAATGGGGTGTTCATTGGCAACGACTTACTTCGTTGGCAATTGCATACACTGATTCAACATCGAAACTGTTTCATTCCAAAATGCTTGAAAATAAAATTGTTGCAGGTGTTGATTATTGGCTGGCAAATCATTCAAAACCAAAAAATGCCTGGTGGGAACTGATAGGAGTTCCATTCGAAATGGGAAAAGTTTTTATATTGATGCAAGATGAATTTGGAGCTGAACGTTTGCAAAAAATACTCCCACAAATAAACTTAGCTGTTCGCCCCGATATGTATTATTATTGGGGCAAGGCAACCGGACAAAACCTACTGTGGGAAGCGTTCAACCATGTGTATGCATCAGCGTTGGTGGGCGACGATGCGGGTTTGAAACGTGCATTTGCAGCAGCTGCCGACGAAATAATTATTACCAAAGCCGAAGGCATTCAACCCGATTTCAGTTTTTATCAACATGGCGCACAAAGCTATGCTTTTGGTTATGGCAAGGCTTTCAGCCTGAGTGCAGCACAAATTCTATATGTTGCACACGGTACAAAATACGCGTTGAGCACCGAAAAAATAAACCTGATTTCGGCCTATTTATTGGATGGTCAGCGTTGGTGTTCGTACCGAAACATGCTCGAATACACAGCCATGGGGCGCGAAATTTCTCGTCCGGATAGTAAAACAAAAACAATTGCGATGGCAGCCGGACTAATGTCGAAAATTGACGGGCAACGCAGCCATGAATTGTCTGATTTTGTTTCGCAACTCACAAAGTCCCCTGAAGGGGGATATAGGGGGCTAAATGTATTAAAAGGCAATCGCTATTTTCCGCGAATCGACTTTATGGTGCAACAGGGTGGCCGTTTTATGATGACGGTAAAAGCCGTTTCAAAGGATATAGTAAGTACCGAAACCGGTAATCTCGAAAATCTGAAAGGCTATCATTTGGGACGCGGAACGCAGTTTATTGTGCGACGTGGTAATGAATATGAAGGCATTTTCCCTTTATGGGACTGGGAGAAAATACCGGGCTCACTCTGCGAACAAACGGGTAAACCTTTGCCGGTGTACGATTGGACTAAAGGTGCTCAGGGCAATACCGACTTTGTGCTTGGTGTGAGTAATGGCAAAACAGGCTGTTTTACATACGATTACAACAAAGACAGCATTCAGGCACATCGGTCGTGGTTTTTCTTTGAAAACGAAATGGCTATGCTGGTTTCAGGACTTCAGTTCGAGCGTCCGAATCCGGTTTTTCAATCAATAAATCAGACTTTTGCCGTAGGAAATATTTTTGTAAATAATAAAATACTGCTTACTGAAAATTTCATCAGCACAAAAGTAAAACGAGTTTGGCACGATTCGATAGCTTACATTTTTAAGTCAGGCAATCTGAATGTTGTTGTAAACTC
>CAMBSB010000235.1 GCA_945870155.1 Paludibacter jiangxiensis
AGCAATCGCGCTTGCAAATAGTCTCGTAAATACTCAAAAAGAAGATGGAATGATTCCAACATTTTGGGCAGCTGGATTTTCTGAGTTCTGGAATAATTGTATGGTTAGCAGTTTAACAATGCTGGATAAGTTTACAAATGACAAATAAAAAAGCAACTCACTAATCGACATAGATAAGCAAGAACGCAAAAAACAATGACACGGCAACTGAATAATGACAGTCATCCGTTATGGGTTATAAAAAAAGAAAAAATGATTACCTCAAAATTTAGAAATATGAAATCTATAGTATTATTTCTGTTATTAACAATAATAACATTATCTGTTTTTCTCAAGAAACCACTGTTGTCCGATAAAAAAATAGAAAGAGGGTTGGCCGGTTAAGACCAACCCAATGGTTATCTTTGAAGTTACGACACAACAATGTATAACCATGAGTAAAAGTAAACATTTTACCGGACAGCCGATTCTTAATCAACTAAAAAGAAATATTAACTAGTTTCCGGTTTTACCGGACAACAATGAAAATCTATGTAAAAAAATATCTATATATTTGCATTTAGGAATTAGACATCCTATTTTCCTATATAAGTTATCTTATTGATATTATGAACGATACATAATAATTGTTTCATTTTAAAAATTAGATCTATGAAAAAAATAATCTTACTATTCTTATTTATAGGAAGTTTATGCACTGTAAATGCACAACAATGGACTTGGTTAAAAGGAGATACTATTAGAAATCAATGGGGGAGTTTTGGTACAAAAGGAATTGTTTCCGCAACAAACAAACCTTCTTCAAGGCAAGGAGCTGCTAGTTTTATAGATACTGCCGGAAATTTCTGGCTTTTTGGTGGATTAGGATATAATAGTATTGGAGGCGCAAAACGCTTAAATGATTTATGGAAATATGACGGAACAAACTGGGTTTGGGTAAGTGGAAGTAATTTAGGGGATGAAGCAGGCGTTTATGGCACCCTAGGCGTACCCGACACCCTAAACTATCCAGGTTCTAGGCAATATCCCTTAACTTGGACAGATAATCAAGGGAACTTTTGGTTGTTTGGTGGATATGGATTCGACATAAATGGCTATTTAGGTTATTTAAATGATTTGTGGAAATTTGATGGTACAAATTGGACCTGGATAAGTGGTGGATATGATAGGAATCAAAGTAGCATTGTTGGAACCATTGGAGTGCCAAATATTGGAAATATTCCGGGAGGCAGAAATAGGTCTGTAACCTGGGTTGACGCGAACAACAACCTTTGGCTTTATGGCGGGGATGGATACAACCAAGGCGGAAACGTGGGTGGATTGGATGATTTATGGAAGTTTGATGGTACAAGCTGGACTTGGGTAAGCGGTGGAGGAGGTATTGGTAGTTTAGCAGTACATAATACTAAAGGACAAAGTTCTTCTGCAAACACTCCCGGTTCAAGAAACGGGGCTTGTGGTTGGATTGATGCAAGCCAAAACCTGTATTTGTTTGGGGGAAACTCATACAAAACGAGTGGATTTGGTGCTATGAACGACTTATGGAAATATGACGGAACAAACTGGACTTGGATAAGTGGTGACAGTATTAGAAATTCACTTGCCGAATATGGTACAAAAGGTATTGCCCATGAAAATAACAAACCATCTGGAAGAAATACCTGTATTAACTGGAAAGATTCGTTAGGGAATTTTTACTTAATTGGAGGTGTAGGTAATGGATTTAATAACGATGTTTGGAAATTTGATGGAGCTAACTGGACTTGGGTAAGTGGCAGTAATACAACGAATCAAATAGGTGTATATGATACACAAGGACTAACAGGTGATCATACTAGAGCTGGTGCAAGAAGCGGAGCGGCATTTGCAATAAATTCAGCAGGAAAAGTTTATATATATGGGGGAACTGGCTATTCCAGTTCATTGTATGGTCATTTAAGTGACCTTTGGTTGTACGAGAACTGCAAAACCACAGCAGCTACCGATACGCAAACAGCCTGCAATACATACACTTGGTTAGATGGCATAACTTATACCGAAAGTAACAACACGGCTACACATACCTTAGTAAATGCGGCTGGCTGTGATAGTATTATTACGCTTAATCTAAGCATTAAACAAGCAACTACAGCTACCGATACGCAAACGGCTTGCAACACGTACACTTGGATAGATGGCATAACTTATACCGAAAGTAACAATACGGCTACCCATACCTTAGTAAATGCGGCTGGATGTGATAGTATTATTACGCTTAATTTAACAATAAACAGTGTAAACGCAAATGTCAGTCAGCTTTCAAACACCTTAACAGCTGAAACTACAGCTGCTGGTTATCAATGGATAGATTGTAATAATGCAAATCAAGCAATAGACGGTGAAACTAATCAATCATTTACCCCAACCGCAAATGGTAATTATGCTGTAACAATAACTAATAATGGGTGCGAAAGTACTTCTTCCTGTTTTACAATACTCGGTCTAAGTACTAATGAGAATGAATTTGGGTCAGAAATTACTATTTACCCAAATCCTACCAAAGGTTTACTTGAAATAGATTTAGGCGAGAACCAAGAAGAAATTCAAGTAGTACTTCAAAATGTACAAGGACAAAGCTTAAAGAACTTATTTATTCGTGCGGCTAAAACTATCAGCTTAGAAATTGAAGGTGAAACAGGTATTTATTTTCTGTCTATACAGAATAAAGCGGGTAACAAGAAGGTATTTAAGATTATAAAGGAATAGCGAGTATTGTAAAGAACAATTTCATGTTATTCAAAAAAGGCTTGCCACAATGGAAAGCCTCTTTTTATAAAATCAGAAAATTAAAATGTTTTAATTTTGCAAATCAAAAGTGGAGACCAGCTACCCTAACAAAAAAAGGGGGGACAAAACAATAAACAATTAATAGTAACTAAATTTTTAATTCAATGAAAAATAAATTTTTTTTTTTAGCATTCCTGTTATTTACCGTGTTTAGCTTTAAACTATATGCACAAGCTGGAGAACTCGACACAACTTTTAGATCCTTAGCATCTGGTGCAAACGGTCACGTACAAACAATATCGGTACAAAGTGATGGTAAAATTATTATTGCTGGCGATTTTACAAACTATAAGGGAGTAGCAATAAACCGAGTTGCCCGCCTTAATACAGATGGGATACTTGATACTACTTTTAATCCAGGAACTGGAGCAAACAATACGGTTGCTACAAGTTCTATACAAAGCGATGGGAAAATTATTATAGGCGGCTATTTCACTACCTATAACACTACTGCACGAAAACGTATTGCCCGTCTTAATACAGACGGAACACTTGACAGCACTTTTAATCCAGGCACTGGAGCCGACGGTTTTGTTGGAACAAACTCCATACAAAGCGATGAAAAAATAATTATCGGAGGGGGATTTGGTTCCTACAATGGAGTAAGTTGCGAATATATTGCTCGTCTTAATACAGATGGAAGTCTTGACACCACTTTTAACTCTGGAACAGGAGCAGAAAACAGGGTATTTACAACCGCTATACAAAGTGACGGGAAAATTATTATAGGGGGTTGGTTCATTTCCTATAATGGAACAAGTAGAAATTACATTGCTCGCCTCAATGCTAATGGAAGCCTTGACACTACTTTTAATCCAGGAATCGGAGCTAGTTATATAGTTTATACAAACTCTATACAGAACGATGGAAAAATAATTATCGCAGGCGATTTTACTTCTTATAACGGAACAGCAAGAAACCGTATTGCCCGCCTCAATACCGACGGAAGCCTTGACTCCTCATTTAATCCTGGTACAGGGTTTGACCTTGTTGTTTCCACAAGTGCCATACAAAGCGATGGAAAAATAATATTAGGGGGCAATTTCGATACCTATAATGGAACCGCAATACACAACAGCATTGTTCGACTTAATACTAATGGAACCATTGATGGTACTTTTGATCTTGGAACAGGAATAAACTATGGCTATATAAACACAACAGCTATACAAAGCGATGGGAAAATTCTTATTGGGAGTAATTTCAGTTTTACCTACAATGGTTTATTGATACATAGTGTAGCTCGTTTAAAAATGGATATATCAACATCTATTTCACAAACTTTTGTTGATGACATGATAAATATTTATCCGAACCCTAGCAACGGACAATTTACACTTAAAGGGAACAACATAACCTCAATAGAAGTTTACAATGTTAGAGGTGAAAAAGTTTTTCAATCCACAATCCACAATCCACAATCAGAAATTGATTTAAGCACCCAGGCAAATGGAATTTATTTTATGAAAATCTATGACGGACTGATAGTCCACACTAAAAAAATTGTAATACAATAACGACGCTTTACAACCTACATAAAATGAAACCAGCCCATAACAGCACATTTGCAATAGGCGGGGTTATGTGCTCCGCAGACAGTTTTGTGGGTAAAAAAAGTGGAGTTCTCCGCATGAACATTTGTGGAAAAAACCCTCCCATCGCAAATCCGCAAACCGTTATGGGCAAGTGAAACACTGCTTTATGGCAATTTTAAAGTTAATTAAATTGGAGACCAGAGACCAATCCAAAAACGGACTAAACAGAAACGACAAAAAATACTACTTATGAAACAACAATTATTTATTTTGCTAACAATGGTTACATCTTTTTGCTATGCTCAAGATGTTGAAAGATGTAAAGACATTGAACCAACTTACCTGCAAAGATTGCCCGGATTTTATATTGGTGATTGCCGATTCAGCGAATACAAAGAATATGAATTTATTTTTTATGTGAATGGAGAAGCCACAAAACTCAATAAATCAGGTATTTATCGCGAAATCTGGTATCGTAAAAATCCTGATGATACCCGTCATTATAGTAGCGATCAAATACTTTTAAATTATAATAATGCCATTCTGAAAAACAAAGGCAAAGTACTTGATAATAGTAAAACTACCATGACCGCCAGTATTAATGGAAAGGAAGTGGTTTTACAAATTCCTTCATCCAATTCATCAAATGCTCTTTCATATCAAATTTTTATGGTAGAAGTGGCATCAATGAACCAGGAAATTGAACTCAATTTGGGAGAAGCTATCGATTCCGATGGAAAAGCAACCCTTTACGGAATATTATTCGATACCGGTAAATCAGATATTAAACCGGAATCGGCTGAATCGTTAAAAAACATCATCGAATATTTAAATGCCAATCCAACAGTTAAAATAATAGTTGTTGGCCACACCGATTATGTTGGAACTTTTGCCAATAATATAACTTTATCTAAAGCAAGGGCAGAAAGTATTAAGAATTATCTGATTGCAACAGGTAAAATATCTTCTTCAAGATTAATGTCGGATGGTGTTGGACCTCTTTGCCCGGTTTCGACCAACGCAACAGAAGAAGGCAAAAAGCTTAACAGAAGAGTGGAAATTGTTAAACAATAAATTATGAAATACTTAACAGTATTAATTTTACTATCGATTTCAACAATAGTAAACAGCCAGACACTTCGCCAGGATGTGCGTATGGATACCGTGTCCTGTACTTTAGCTGTAGGTTTTAAGAGCTATTATTTGTATAAAAACAATGAAGCTATTGGATACATTAAACCTGAGAATTGTGATTACGGAGAGGAGGAAGACTTAAATAAAAACCCACGTTATAATACGGAATTTTTCCCATCTTATCAAAAAGATACATTTGCAACAGCCAATGAGGCTTTGGCATGGCTGATAAACTCCATTGAGGCTTACTATAAGCCTGCTGTTATAGATAATTGGAAAAAACTCAATAGTCAAAATCCTAAACTAAGTCTAGATTACCCGGAGAACTGGAGTACACGGACAGAAAATTATCCCATTTTTAAAAGTAAAACTACAGTTAACAATAAACTCGTATTGCTTATGAAAGTGCCGGGCGGAAATTCTGAAATAGGACAGATTATCAGAACGCCCAATACGGGAAAGTTAACAACTGTCCAAGTAATGGAAATGACTGCTCAAATAAACCGGGTAATAAATTTTAAAACAAATCCAACTGTTGATCAGCAAATTGATGGCAAAATCTTTAAAACTATGAGCCATGAATTTATGCAATTTATGCAACAAAGCCATTATTGGTATACCGATGAAAATGAAATTATTTATATCACGTATGGTCTATTAAAAGACGATAGGTTTCGATATCCAGAAGTATTAAAGCAAATTGTTCAAAATATTGAATGGGAATAATCTTAATATCCAAATACGATTAAGAAACTGAAAATTAATTTAGTGATGATTTTTGAAATTTAGTTAATCTGCAATTTTACCGCCTAAGATGAAGTGTAAATAGGAAACAACAACAGATTCATAAACCCCAATCACAGCAGACAGAAACGATGAAGAAAATTGAAAATAAAATTGACGAAAAACAATGACGCCAGCCGCTAATAAATAGGACTCTGAGCGGCCTGTAATGCCTGTCCCGATTTTTCGGGAGCCCGGCGAGGAGTTCCCTATAGCCAACGGGATTGAGCTACCCTTCGGCAGGCTCAGGGCAGCGCCCTTAACTCCTTCGGCAGGCTCAGGGCAGCGCCCTTAACTCCTTCGGCAGGCTCAGGGCAGCGCCCAAAACCACTTCATCAGACTCCAGGAAAGGCACCTGCCGGGCCACGAGCTATGCACTTATTGACAGTTTTCTGTGGTTTTTGTCGTTGAATTGACCGGATGTTCTTTGAAGTCCTGAAGGTTTTA
>CAMBSB010000236.1 GCA_945870155.1 Paludibacter jiangxiensis
ATATGACCATGAAAAAGGTAATTATAAATGGTGGCGGACAGGAAGTGAAAAATGCCGATTGGGCTAACTTTTATGCTGCTGGTCAGAAAGATGCTGCTCCGCCACGTCCGGGCGTTTTTGAGTACCGCGATAAACATACCAGTCATTGGGTAAATGTGTTGGATAGAGGTGTTTGGATAAAAGGATTCTGGCGCATTCCGTGGCAAAATGAGGCAGTGCGCATTGCGAAAATTGATACGGTGGCGCAAACAATTACATTAAAGGTGCCAGTGGCAGGTGGAATAGGCAATAAATATACGCGCCCCGAAGGCAATGGAAAAGAGCCGTATTGGGTGATGAATTTATTGGAAGAAGTGGATTTGCCGGGTGAGTGGGCTATCGATTTTAAGGAAAAAAAACTGTATTTTTATCCACCAAAAAAGATTTCGAAAGGCGGTTTACGCATTGCCGATATAAATACTTCGCTTATTCAGTTGTATAATGCTTCCAATATTCAACTAAAAGGAATTACGGTTGAAGAAAATATGTCGAACGGCATTCAGATTAATTCTGGTGAAAACAATCTGATTGCAGGTTGCACAGTTCGTAATGTAGCCAAAACAGGGATTATTGTGGATGGTGGCAAAAATCATACGATTTTAAGTAACGATTTGTACAACCTTGGTGGCTCTGGCGTTTGGCTGCGTGGTGGCGACGAAAACTCGGTTCCCCGCGTGGCAGCCAATTTTAAAGTCGTAAACAATCACATTTATAAGTTTAGTCAGCTGACGCGAATTTACGAAGCCGGAATCAACTCAGGTTTTACCGGTGGTGGCGGTGGTGGACATCACGTAGCGGTGGGCATGTATATTGCTCATAATCTGATTCATGACACACCACATGTGGGTGTTCTTTTTGGCAGTTGGGATTCGAAATTTGAGTACAACGAGGTGTTTGACTATTGCAAAGTGTCCGACGATATGGGCGCATTTTACGCTTACGACCAGTATCATCAAATGGGAAATCACACTTTTGCCTACAACTTTATTCACAACAGTCCTATTGGCGATGGCATTTATTTCGACGACGACCATCGCGAGATGAAAGTGTATGGAAATATTGTAGCTTTATGCAGCGAACCCAAACGTCGAGGAACGGCATTTTTATACAAATCGGGCACACAAGCCAAGAAAAACAATCCACATTCGATGGAATGTTACAACAATATTGCCGTGAATTGTAACTTTGGCTATCAGTTTATGTCGTTTCCACACATGGTTGATTCAAACAAAATTTATAATAATGTAGCGGTGATGAACACGGTTCAATTTAGGAATCGCATTTTAATGCCTGATAACAAAGAGCGCGATACCATTCATATTCCGGCACCTGCTCGTTACAAAAATATGGCTTATAACGATAATCCCGGATTTATCGATTTGCAGAATTTCAACTTATCTTTGAAACCGGATTCGAAAGTCTATAAAGATTTACCGGAGTTTAAAACCATTCCGTTCGAAAAAATTGGATTATTTATCGACGAATACCGCCTTAAACTGCCAACAGATAAGGAAATAAAACGCTTCGAAAATATGCCATCCAAAAAAGATAATGGCACTGAAATTTTGGATAGAAATTAATTTCAATTATGCAAAAAAAATCAATAAACTTCCACATTCATTTACTGATAGTTGCCTTCTCATTTATTAGTTTAGGTTTTGTCTGTGCTCAATCCTGGGAAGCCGACTTCACCAAAATCGGACAATCGCAGGCCGGAGGATTTGATTATCAGTGGAAAAGCTTTAATTCTGCCGAAATCGGAACACGGACATGGAATTTCGATTACAGTGGTGTTCGAACCCTGAAACATGCTCCTGCTGTTGGTGTTCACCCCCGCATTTTCTTTAATCCCGAGGATACTTCCGAAATCCGAATCAGGCTTAATACAACCACAAACGGCATTGAGCTGAATCGTAAACGACACGCTTTTACCACATTGCTGCATTTGGGCTATACTAATGGCACTTACAACCGGAATGCGGCCTATGCCAAAAACAGTTTGGGTCAGGCTTTCATTGCCAACACCGGTTATTGGGATTTGAAACCAATTTACGATGCTTTTGCAGCAGGTGATACTTCGGGTTATACGCTCATGAAACTTAAAAATGGCGGTGCTGCGGGTGCATTTGCCAACATGCTTTCGATGGAAGCATTTGAGTGTTTGATTTATAAAAGCAATTACGACTCCGACACCAGACTAACTTATCGGGCACGTGCTACAAAACTGGCAAAAGTGCTTACCACATTTGCTTATGCAGCTTCGTGCAACGGACTCAGCGCTGTTAATTACACCAAAGCGGGCGGAATGGCTTTGCCTATTGCTTATGACCTGAATTATTGGGCTATGACTGCCGGACAGCGCGATACAGTGCGCAAAGCAATTGCTATGATGTTACCAGATGTTCCAAGATATGGTAGTCAGAACGAACCTTATGCCACCACAAGCAACTGGACAACACTGAATTTCTTCGAAATAATTCCAAATCTGGCCATTGAGGGCGAAACCGGCTATAAACCATCGCTGACACGCGATTGGGCAAAAGTGCTCTACAAATTTGTTTCGTATGGTTTTTACCAAAGCGGATGTGGTTGGGAAGGTCTCGGCAAAAATTACATGAACACCGGCTATCAGATTGCAATGGCACGTCGTGGTTATAGTTTGCTGGGACATCCGCATTTACAGGCTTTTGGAAATAATTATTTGCCAGCATTGACACAGCCATTTGGATATTCTTTTACGGGTGATGATGCGCTGGGCGGTAGCGGAACCAATGTTCAGTTAGGAAAATATAAATTCTCTGTTATCGATGCTGTGGGTTTGAAATGGGCTTTCCCGAACGATGATGCTGTAGATTTTATGTGGCGCAATTATGCCGGAAATATGATAAACGGACAGGAAGTAGCTGATTATTCCGGAGGAATGCTCGACCCCTGTACCACCAGTTATCACGATTATTATGCTGTTTTACAGTCGTATATTTCCGACTTCTCGACAGTTGATTTTGCCACACACGCGCAATCGGCTCTCAAAAATCCTGATTTTTTTGAAACCGATCGCGGACAAGTTATTTTGCGTAGTGGATGGACTACAAACGCTTTACAAACCATTTTCAATGTGCGTCAAAACCTCGGCGGACACACCAATGCCGACCGGAATAGTTTTACACTGAGTTCGCACGGACGCATTTGGGTTCCGCTTCGGAATGCAGCCGGAGGTGCTTACTACGATGTACCGGAAGCACACAGCTGTGTTTTTGTGGACGATATGGCCATGAAAATCACGAATCTCGAAGGGAACAAACTTCGTCAGCCTGGAAAATTGTTGGATTGGAAATCGGGAACTGTCCTTTCACAAGCAACTGGTGATGCTACCTATGCTTATTCGTGGGAATGGAGTTGGAGTGCGCAGGCACCGGGAAAAGATAATCCGTTGCTGGGCAAAACAGATGCAGGAAAACAAGCATGGACAAAAGTTACCGAAACGTTGAATGATTTCAGAATAAATCCATCGACTGAAAACTTCTACAACATTCCGTTTTACGATTTTGCTCCCTGGAATTCACCGGCCGATTACCGCGAAACCATGATTAAACGGCCTTACAATCCAATGGAAAAAGTGTATCGTACGGTCAATATGGTTCGGGGAAAACATCCTTTTTTACTCATTGTTGACGATGTGAAGAAAGATGCTCAGACTCACAATTACAAGTGGACTATGCAATTAGCAGCTGACATTGTCGTTGAATCATTGGCTGATAAAGGAAACGGAATGTATGATATTATACTGAAAGAAAGTGCCGGAAACAGGCGATTACTGGTGCGAATGCTTTTTCAGAAAGATTATCAAAACGGCACTCCTCCTGCAGGGATAGATACTACCTGGTACTCAACCGGCGATGGTAAAAGCTACAAAGCTTATCGGTTGGTTTGCGAAAGCAATGCTGTTTCACCCGACTTTAAAGTGATGCTTTTCCCTTTTACAGATGGAGAACAATTGCCCGCAACAACCTGGAATACTGACAAATCAAAATTGACCGTTAGCTGGAGCGACGAACAGACGAATCTGGGCTTTGCACAATCATCTGGTCTGACTAAAGTTTCATTATTGTCAACCGGCTTACGTTCCGTAACTAAAATCACCGGACTTTCAATTTCTCCAAATCCGGCTAAGAACACAGTATTGGTAAAAGATGTCGGAAATTCCATGTTGTCAGTTTACGATACTTCCGGAAAAGAAGTATTAAAAAAAAAGTGTTCCAATAACGAAGAAATGATAAATGTTTCGCAACTGGCTAGTGCCTGTTATGTGGTAAAAGCTGTTGATGGTGAATCTGTAAAGCAGGCAAAAATGCTTGTTAGTAAATAAATTAAATAAATAAAAAATATAAGACATGAGAACAAAAAACTTTATTCTGATAGCCGTGAGTCTGGCGATTTCACTTACAACGAGTGCTGCTGTAAAACCAAATTCCCTTTTTACAAATAATGGCGTGCTCCAGCAAGGCGTAGAAGTGCCGGTATGGGGAACTGCTTCCGAAGGCGAAAAAGTGACGGTGGAATTTGCAGGACAATCACTCACCACAACTGCCCAAAACGGAAAATGGATGGTGCGCCTGAAACCATTAAAAGCTACTTCAGAGCCTCAAACGATGACTGTTAAGGGTGAAAATACAGTGACAATTTCAAATATCCTCGTGGGCGAAGTTTGGCTTTGCAGTGGACAAAGTAATATGGGTTTCCCGCTTCGTGCCGTAAAAGCCATTAATGGTTATCCTGCTGTAAGCGAGGTGTTGAAAGATGCTCAAAATTATCCGCTTATCCGTCAGTTTTCTGTTCCGCTAAAAAAATCAAATGACATACCGGTAATAGTGGACGATGTAAATGGAAAATGGAACGTGTGTGACAGCAAAACGGCTGAGAATTTTTCAGCTGTGGCTTACTTTTTCGGTCGCGATTTATTTAAAAAACTAAATGTGCCTATCGGATTAATCAATTCGTCGTATGGCGGAACAGCCTGCGAAAACTGGATGAGCAAAGAAACGCTCGAATCCTTTCCCGAATTGAAAAGCATTATGGAAAATTACACCAAAAACCTGAAAGATTTTGGTCCGAAATTGCAAGGCTATTTGATGAACGAAGCTTCGTTATTGCAACAATACAGCGTTGATTCAGCGTTGGCTGTTCAGCAAGGCAAATCTTTGCCTAAAAAACCTGCTGCTCCCATGAGTCCTGCCGAACGTGGCGGTCCAACTGGATTGTGGAATACCATGCTTTATCCGTTGATTCC
The DNA here is from genome assembly GCA_945870155.1 of Paludibacter jiangxiensis. Taxonomy (GTDB): domain Bacteria; phylum Bacteroidota; class Bacteroidia; order Bacteroidales; family Paludibacteraceae; genus Paludibacter; species Paludibacter jiangxiensis_A. The sequence continues at coordinate 5,327 of CAMBSB010000236.1, forward strand.
ATACGCCATAAAAGGCGCTGTCTGGTATCAGGGCGAAGCCAATGCAAGTCGTGGCATTCAATACCGCACATTGTTGCCAGCCATGATAAATAACTGGCGGACAGAATGGAAACAGGGCGATTTCCCGTTTTTGATTGTGCAAATTCCGGGTTGGAAAAACCATTATCCCGAATTGAAAGAAGCGCAACTCTTAACTTGGCAAAAAGTAAAAAACACAGCCATGACGGTTACTTATGACTGCGACGATACGCTCGATGTGCATCCAGGCAACAAACAACCTGTTGGTGAACGATTGGTACTGGCTGCTCGTGCAGTGGCTTATGGCGAAAAAATTGTATATTCGGGGCCGGTTTATAAATCGATGAAAGTAGATGAAAACAAAATTATTCTTACCTTTGACCATGTAGGAAGCGGTTTAGTAGCCAAAGGAGGCGAATTGAAAGATTTCACCATTGCCGGCGAAGATAAAAAATTCGTAACAGCTAAAGCGGAAATTGTGAAGGATAAAGTGGTCGTTTCTGCCGAAGGTGTCGATAATCCTGTGGCCGTTCGTGCAGGTTGGCGCTTTTGTCCACAAATGAATTTGTACAACAAGGAAAATTTACCCGCAACACCGTTTAGAACGGATGTGCAGTAGCAAACCTGCCCCCTAACCCCCTAAAGGGGGAATATTGCCCCCAACCCCTAAAGGGGAGTAAGAAAAATATGTATTGATTGTTAAAATAAGAAATTAAAAACATGAAGATTTTCAAGGTAAAAATATCAGACGATGGTAACTTCAACTCCCCCTTTAGGGGGTTGGGGGGCAGTTTAATAATAGTATTTCTTTTTTCAATCAATTTGCTGGTTGCACAAAACATAACCAATCTTAGGATGCGTTTTGCCATTCAGCAATACGACCATGCGTTATTCAATAAGCCAATTAACAAAACAATTGCTGATAATTCAAATATCATCCAAACCCAAACCGGAACCTGGGAAATCAGCAAAGCTGAGAAACAAATTGATGCTGAAACTTCAGAGTTTTTGGTGACTTTTCGTTTGACGAAAGGAATTGAAAAATCGGCTGCTGTATTGGTTGAATTTCAATTCGACAACTGGAACAAAGATAATTACGTGCTTCTTCCTGCTTCGGCCTACAACGGAAACCGATACGAGTCGCGACGGATTGCTTATTCACCCAAATTGAATGATGCCCGTGATATTGGCAAAGACAAACCGATGATAATTTCGGATGTGCCTCGCCTGAACATTGCCGATGGCGTGTCCCGCATTCAGGAACGAAGTGGCAGCATGGCTTCGCCTGCTATTGGTTTTCAGTCGGTTGATGCAAAAACAGGCTTTTTCCTGACCACCACGCAAGCCAATGCCTTAGG
>CAMBSB010000237.1 GCA_945870155.1 Paludibacter jiangxiensis
ATTGGAGAATTGCGTTATACAACATGATGTGATTGATGCAATGATTCGTCAGCCACAAACTACAGAAACAAAACCCTATAAATCAAACAATACTGCCAGTACAATTTTTGCTGTGGATTACGACTACGGTCGTGCTGGTTATGCCTACAACGATAGCATTGATGCCAATTATCATTTGAATACCAATAATTACACCGCTTGGAACAATTCCTACAACTACAGAAACGATGGAGTAGACATTGATGTTTGTAACGACGCTACAACAAACGGATACTGTGTAGGTTGGGTAGAAAACGGCGATTGGACACAATATACCATACAATCGGCCGAAGCAATGACCTATAATATATTGTTGCGTTACGCAAGCCTATCAAAAACAGCAAAAGTATATGTTGAAATAAATGGAAAACGCGCTTCGAAAACATTTGCACTCGCGCCATCGGGAAGTTGGTCGACATGGCGCACCGGAGCCATAACAAACGTTATTGTTCCTGCCGGAATGGTGAAAGTAAAACTTGTATTTGAGCAGGGAGGTGCTAATATCAATTATTTCCAATTCAGAAATCCAAAAACAATTGACAATACCGTTTTTGAAATACTAAACACCGAAACAGCTAAATGGTATGATAATATCACGGTTAGTGTCAATAAACCAATTGATACACTAACAGGAAATCCTTTTACAATAACTATTGATGGGAATGCTGCCAATATTGTATCGACAAGCTTGAATTCAACAGATAATTCAAAAATTGAAATAAAAATTTCCGAACCAATTTTATCAAATAAAATCCTGAAAATTTCCTTTACCACATCGGGCTGTGTTAGTGGAACGCAATTGCTAAATACATTTCAGAATGCCGATATTACAAATCTCACACTTCCTCACAAAACCATTCCTGGAAAAATTGAAGCAGAAGATTTTACCTACAACAATGGATTCAATCTCGAAACTTGTACCGATACAGGTGCAGGAAAAAACACTTCGTATGCAGCTGTAGATAAATACCTCGATTATTATGTTTGGGTCGAAAATAGCGGAAGTTATAAAATGGATTTTCGCATTTCTGTAAATTCGGGTTCTGCTCAGATAGCTGTTTTAAAAGATCAAAATGGGAGTATGATTCCCATCAGAACAGTATCGTTTACGCAAACTGGCGGTTGGCAAAACTGGCAAATTCAAAGTACAACTGTTTCGCTAACAGCCGGTAAAAATATTATTCGTTTATTGTCGCGTACCGATGGGTATAACTTAAACTGGATTCAGTTTTCGCAGCTTACTCCTGTTGAATCACCAAAAGCAAAGCAAATCACTATATATCCTAATCCGGCTCACGGTTCTTTTTTTTTACAGTTTAGCGAAGAAAAATCACGGCACATAGCCTTGCTCGATTTGCAGGGCAGAGTGGTTAGTCAGCATTTAACTCAAAATAATCTTGAGAAAATTAATATTTTGGGTATGCAACGCGGAACGTATATTGTCCGAGTTTCCGATTCGGGCGACGTGATTACTAAAAAGATACAAGTAATCTGAAAGAAAATCAAATGAGTTCAGGCTCTTATTTTAGACAGAAGTTAATATTAAATTCACTATAGATACAATGAAAAAACCATTTACTAAATTAATTTTACTAGTTACAATGCTACTGTTGACGCATCTCATATTTTCGCAGTCAACTTTAGTTAAGGGTCAGGTAGTCGACAAGGAAGGCAATCCATTACCGGGAGTTACGGTGTTGAAGTTGGGTTCTACAAATGGAACTGTTACTTCAATTGATGGGAAATTTGCTCTTGCTAACCTGAACGAAAAAGATTCATTGCGATTTACATACATAGGATACAATAATCAAGTAGTAAAAATTGGCAATCAGACAATCATAAATGTCGTTATGCTCGAAACAGCGAGCGCCCTTGAAGAAGTGCAGGTTGTTGCATTTCAGACACAGAAAAAAAATAGTGTAATCGGGTCGATTAATGCTGTAAATCCAACCGAATTAAAAATTGCTCCAACTAACCTGACCAACGCATTGGCAGGAAAAATTGCAGGTATTATTTCGTATCAACGTTCAGGTGAACCGGGTCAAGATAATGCCGAGTTTTTTATTCGTGGAGTAACTTCGTTTGGTTATGCAAACAGTCCGCTTATTTTAATTGATGGTTTGGAAGTTACTACTACCGATTTAGCCCGCATGGAACCGGATAATATTGCCAGTTTCTCTATTATGAAAGATGCCACCGCCACTGCCTTGTATGGTGCTCGTGGTGCAAATGGCGTAATTCTCGTTACTACCAAAAGTGGTAAAAAGGGCAAAGCAAACATTTCTGTCCGTATTGAGAATTCAATTGCTTCACCAACCATGACCAACGAGTTTTTGGGCGGCGTTGATTATATGGAATTGTATAACAAGACCTTACGCACTCGTGACCCCGAAGCATTACTTTATTACTCAAAAGATAAAATTGAAGGAACAAGAAACGGATTAAATCCACAAATTTATCCCAATGTAAATTGGTATAGTGAATTGTTTAAATCAACCGTTCAGAATCAAAAAGCCAATATGAGTGTAAGTGGTGGTGGTGAAGTTGCACAGTATTATTTATCTGTTTCATATACCGACGAAAAAGGTTTGCTGAATGTAGACAAGATGAATAATTTCAACAACAACATTAATATCAAACGCTATAACTTGCGTGCAAATATTGATGTAAATCTAACGAAATCAACCAAGGCGATGGTGAAATTTTATTCGCTTATCGACAGATATAACGGACCTCAAAATGATGCCGGAAGTATATTTTCGATGGTCATGCAGGCAAATCCGGTAAACTTTCCGAAATATTACGATAAAGACGAAAGCACTCAATTTGTAAATCATGTATTGTTTGGCAATAAAGGAAATGGAGGCTATCCAAATCCTTATGCTGAAATGGTACGCGGGTACAAGGATCGTTTTTCATCAACAACCACCGCCCAGTTTCAACTTGAACAAGATTTAAGTATGATTACGAAAGGTTTGAAATTGCGCGGTATGGCTTCACTTAATTCATACAGTTTGAGTGAAGTGTCCAGGGGTTTTACTCCATTTTATTATGGATTGAAAGAGGTTGATAGCGAAACAGGTGTAATTCACAGCATTGAGCAAATTAGCGAAGGGACTGAATATTTAACTACCGGAGCAAACTACAAATCGGCCAATAATAGTTTCTATTTTGAGGGAGTAGCACAGTACAATCGAGTTTTCAACGATAAACATGATATTGGAGGTTTGTTGGTAGGTTATGCACGTGAGTTATTGACCGATGCAAGTAGCGATGTGTATTCATCTTTACCTTTCAGAAATATGGGTATATCGGGTCGTGCAACTTATGCTTACGATGATAGGTATTTTGCAGAGCTAAACTTTGGTTACAATGGTTCAGAAAAATTTGATAAAAATCACAGGTATGGCTTTTTCCCTTCAGCCGGTTTGGGTTGGGTGGTAACAAATGAGAAATTCTTTTCAGAAACTTTGAAAAAAACAATTTCAAATCTTAAATTCAAAGCCACTTATGGTTTGGTAGGTAATGATGTCATTTCGAGCAATCGATTCTATTATTTGTCTTCAGTAAATCTGAATGATGGTGGTAAAGGACATGTATGGGGAGAAGATTTTGGAAATAGCTATAATGGATATAATATTAATAGTTATGCAAACCCTGATGTTACTTGGGAAATTGCCGAAAAAACAAACTATGGTTTAGAACTTGGCTTGTTCGGAAACACAAACATACAGGTTGATTATTTTACTGAAAATAGGTCAAATATCTATATGTGGCGCGAATACATTCCCAGAACAATGGGACTTACAGCTCCTATTGCCAGTAATATAGGTAAGGCCGAATCGCATGGTATTGATGGCTCGATTGATTATAAAGTGAGTGTAAACAAAGATATATGGATTACTTCACGCGTAAATTTCACTTATGCTACCAATAAGGTTATCGAAAACGGTGAGCCTCAGTATCCATATCCATACATGAGTAATATCGGTCAGCCAATGAATCAGCCTCGTGGGTTAGTTGCCGAACGTTTATTTGTAGACGCGCTTGATGTCCTTAATTCTCCTGTACAATACAATCAGATAGGAAGTTACATGGCTGGTGATATAAAATATGTGGATGTCAACGAAGATGGTAAAATTGATGACTCTGATATGATTCCTATTGGTTTCCCAACAGTACCCGAAATAGTGTATGGTTTTGGTGCTTCTACTGGGTACAAAAATGTTGATTTTTCATTCTTCTTTCAGGGCTCGGGTCGTTCGTCTTTTTTTATTGACCCAACAGCTATTTCACCTTTTGTAAACGAGCGTAATGCATTACGAATTATTGCTGACAATCATTGGTCCGACGAAAATCCTGACCCGAAAGCATTTTGGCCTCGAATGTCCGTTAATGCAGTTTCAAATAATGAAAAAACATCTACTTGGTGGTTGCGCGATGGTAGTTTCCTGCGTTTAAAAAGTGTAGAAGTGGGATATTCATTTCCTGCAAAATTTCTCAAAAAAATTAATGTAGAAAAGGCTCGGTTTTATGCTTCGGGAACTAATTTACTTGTGTTTAGTAAATTTAAACTTTGGGATCCTGAAATGGGTGGAAGAGGATTGGGATATCCACCTCAAAAGATTATTAACATAGGATTGAACTTTAATTTCTAATTCAAAAAATGAAAATACTCAAAATGAAGAAACTATATATATTATTCGCAATTATTTCAACTGTAGGATTGAACAGTTGCGACAAATACCTGGATATTGTGCCTGACAAATCGCAGGAAATAGAACTTATGTTCGAACGAAAGGAGGCTGCATATCGTGCTTTAGCTACTTGTTATCATTATTTGCCGCAGGAAGATGGCGTTTACTCTACCAGCGCTTTTGCATCGGATGAGTTAACAACACCTATTGCAAAAGAAACTCCCGGAGTGGAACTTATGCGTGGCAAACAATCTGTCGATAATCCTATTATGGGTTTGTGGGACGATACTTATCCTTATGGACGCTCTCAGGAATCGCTGTACAAGGCCATCAGAGCATGTAATATTTTTATCGAAAACATTGATTTGGTAAAAGATATGAAAACAGCTGAAAAAGAATCATGGAAATCGGAAGCTATTTTTCTGAAAGCCTATTATCATTTCCTTCTTTTCCGTCAGTATGGGCCTATTCCAATCATTGATGTCAATTTGCCTATCACAGCGGGTGTTCAGGAGGTTCGTATTAAAAGAAAACCTGTAGATGAAGTGGTTGAATATATCGTTTCTACCATCGATAAATCTATTACAAATTTGCCAACAAGGGTAACATCTTCAAACGATTTTGGAAGAATTGACAAGCTGATTGCTTATTCCATTAAATCGCGTGTGCTGTTGTATGCTGCAAGTCCATTGTTCAATGGTAATGCTACTTTTTACGATACTTTTAAGGATAAAGATGGCGTGAAATTTTTCAATACCACTTACGATAAAGAAAAATGGAAAAAAGCGCTCGATGCTGCTGACATAGCTTTAAAACTGGCTGATGCCAACAATATTAAATTGTATGAGTTTAGTGGTGTTGTACCAACTTTTGATACGCTCGACATTAAGCAACCCGAAGTGAAAGCACTTTATAATTATCGTTATATGTTTACCGAACGTTGGAACTCTGAGCTTATTTGGGGAAATTCAAATCCTGTAACTAATGGTCAATGGTGGTCCTTGCAGGCTGCATCTATGATGATAAATCCCGATGCATCAGCAAATGAAGGTGCTTGGCAATGGACATCGCCTACTATTCAGGCTGCTGAAGCGTATTATACCAAAAATGGTTTGCCAATCGACGAAGATTTAACCTTCAAATATACCACTCGTTACAGTTTAGCACGCGTTACCGATGCTGATAAATACCATGCACAAACCGGATCAACCATTATGATTCCAAACCTGCATTTAGGCCGTGAACCTCGCTTTTATGCTTCTATAGGTTTTGATAAAGGAATTTATCGCACCTGGGGCCAAAAATGGAATTTGTTGATGAAAAAAGGTGAAGCGCACGGACGACGTGGAAACACAAACGACTATGTTATTACAGGTTATGTGTTGAAAAAAGTGTGTCATCCAAATTCTGAAGGTAGTGCTTATAATAAGTTAGTTACCTACCCCTGGCCAATTATAAGGCTTGCCGAGTTATATTTGAATTATGCCGAAGCTTACAATGAATATTACGGACCAGATCAAAAAGTATATGATGCATTGAACAAAGTTCGAATACGTTCAGGTGTGCCTACCGTAGAGGCTGCCTGGGAAAATGAAACCATCGCTAAAACTCCGAATAAACACAAATCAACTGAAGGATTGCGTGAAATTATTAAACAGGAACGCCGTATTGAGATGGCTTTTGAAGGTCACAGGAATTTTGATGTGCGCCGATGGAAAGAAGCTGATAAGTATTTCAATATACCTGTAACAGGTTGGAGTGTAGATGGCTCAACAACAAACACTTTCTATACTGTTAAGACTGTAGGACAACGATCGTTTATTACACCTCGTGATTATTTACACCCCATTAAATACAGCGAAATGATTTTAAATTCAAATTTAGCACAAAGCCCGGGCTGGTAGAGAAGAACAAAGATAAAAGAATAAAGACGAAAG
>CAMBSB010000238.1 GCA_945870155.1 Paludibacter jiangxiensis
AATGGTAAATCGGCAAAAAATACCGGTATTAATGACAAACCTGCAATTGGAACATGTATAGCAAATATATATGCCAGGGCTTTTTGCAAATTGTCGAAAATCTTTCTCCCCATTCTTACTGCTCCAACTATGGATGAAAAATTATCGTCCATCAAAACCAATGAAGAGGCCTCGCGGGCAACATCTGTTCCTTTTTCGCCCATAGCAATGCCAATATTGGCAGCTTTAAGCGCGGGTGCATCGTTTACACCATCTCCGGTCATCGCCACAATTTCTTTGTTTCTCTTGAGCGCATTTACTATTTTAAGTTTCTGTTCGGGAACAACACGAGCAAAAATATTGACAGTTTTTATTCTTTCACAAAGTTCATTTTCGGACATGGCTTCCAATTCGGTTCCGCTTATAAAAAGTTCAGGATTTTTTATCCCAATTTCTTTTCCAATATTGGTAGCAGTCACAGGATAATCACCGGTTATCATGATCACCCGTATTCCTGCTTTGTAGCATTCGCTAACCGCTGCGGGCACATTTTCGCGTATAGGGTCGGACAATCCGATTAAGCCCAGAAATTCAAAATCAAAGTCATGCTGAACTGAAGGTAATTCTCCCTGAACTATTTTTGCCCGAGCAACTCCAAGTACTCTTAGTCCTGTAGAAGCCATTTCTGAAACGGCTTTTTCATATTTTTGGATTTCGGCTTTTTCTAAATGACATAAATCGAAAATTGCTTCGGGTGCCCCTTTGGTTGCAATTACCTGTTCTTTGGTTTCGGCGTTCGAAAAAACACGCGACATGGCCAGTAAATCCTTTGATAATGGATATTCTTTTTCCATTTTCCAATCAGTATGAATATGTTCGGAATTTTGCAAAAACCTATCTCCAATACTGATTATCGCCTTTTCCATTGGATCAAATGGATTGGCCTGACTCGATAAAATTCCATATTCAATAATTTCGTGAAATGGGTCGGTAAAAGTTTCACCCGAAACGACATTTGTAAATTCCGACCCATTATAAAGTCGGGTAACAGTCATTTTGTTTTGTGTTAAGGTTCCGGTTTTATCGGTGCAAAGTACTGTGGCAGAGCCTAATGTTTCAACTGCTGCCGGATTGCGTGTCAATACATTTTTTTTAGACATGCGCCAAGCTCCTAAAGCAAGGAAAATAGTTAATACTACAGGAAATTCTTCGGGTAACATAGCCATAGCAAGCGTTATACCGGCTAAAAATCCTTTTAATAAGTCGCCACGGGTAAGCGTGTAAATGGCAATAACCAATACGCAAAGTGCAGCACCGATGTAAGCCAATCGTTTTACCAAAGTGCCCATTTCTCTTTTTAGCTGGGTGGGTTCTTCTTTTACCGATTGCAAAGCTTTCCCGATTTTTCCAATTTCAGTATTGAGTGCAGTAGCAGTAACTCTCACTATACCATTGCCTTGTACTATCATGGAGCCGGAATATACCACAGGCAAATCATCACCTCCCGGAGTGAAACTCTTATCCGTGTTTATCCATTCTCTTTTACTAACCGGCACGGGCTCGCCTGTCAATAATGATTCATCTGCCGACAGATTGATGCATGTCAAAACCAATGCATCTGCCGGAACGCGATCACCTTCTTGTAAAACAACAATATCATCGGTTACCACATCTCGTCCTGCAATGCGTATTGTTTCGCCATCACGTATTACGAGTGCTCTTGGGCTTGCCAAATCTTTGAGCGCATCCAAAGCTTTTTCGGTTTTTTTCTCCTGATAAAATTCAATTCCCATCACCACAAATACAAAACTCAGGAGCATCAATCCTTCCTGAATATCGCCAAGTGTTAAATATAATGTACCACATGCTACTAACAATAGGAACATAGGCTCTTTTACAACTCCTAAAGCAATTTGTAAAACGCTTTTAGGTTTTGAAGATGGTAATTCGTTAAATCCTTCTTTTGCCAATTTTTCAGCAACTTCTTTCTGACTAAGTCCTTTTAAATTCTCTGTTTTCGATGTCATTTTCATAAAAATAATTTATTAAATTAGTTAGTATAGACTAACCATATTATCAAAAAAAATCAGTTTAAAACTTTGTTTAAAAGAACTTCCAGTGTTTGTAGTTCTTCATTATTTAATTTTCTTGTTATTGATTCAGCGATTCTATTGTGCGCGTATTCATGCATTTGATTAATCAATTTTCCTTTTTCGGTTAAATGCAAATGGGCGCTTCTTCTATCTTCGTCGGATTGAATTTTATAAATATAATCTCTTTCAATTAGCTTATCTACAGCAACTTTCACCGTTGGTTTAGTAAGTTTAAGTTGTATGGCAAGTTCAGTGATATTGGGATTTTTTAGTTGGTGAATAGTTTCAAGATAATGCATTTGGGTAACAGTCAGATTTAGCAAATTGAACTGTTCTTTTGCCGCTTCTTCAGTGTTACCAATTAAATTGGATAAGCTTGAAATTATATTGATTAGTTTTTTCACGCGATCATTTTTTTTAATTTTGTCGCATGGAACTCGCAATGAACATGGTTTTTTGTTTTAAACCTCTGTATTAATGTTCGTTTCACGCTGCAAATATAGTTAGTATTTGCTAACTATCAAAACAATTTGGAATAATTTTTTGATTTATAAAGGAGTATAAGTTTTTCAATCCTTCAATAATCCTTCTAATTGTATTGATAGCTAGGTAGTTAGAAGAAGTTTTAGAGGGCATCCCATTTAGTTTCTTTCCATTTCTTTTGCTGGGTCTGACTTAAAAAAGTCCATGCAATGATGCGACTAATTTTTGTTCCTTGTTCCATTTGAATGGTTTTAACGTCCAAAGCTCCCGCAGTTTTAAGTGCTTCAAGCAGAGGTGCAACATGTATTTGCTTGGCAACTAAAGTACTAAACCAAAAGCAATTAGCAGAAAACTGTTTGCTTTGACGTATCATGTTCCTTATAAATCTTTCCTCGCCACCTTCGCACCACAATTCATTGCTTTGTCCACCAAAATTTAATACAGCAGTAGTTGCTTTTTTATGAGTTAAGCTGCTTATTTTACGCAAAGTACCTTTTTGAGCTTCTTCCATCGAACTATGAAAAGGAGGATTACAAATAGCTATATCAATTGCTTCGGTGCGTTCCATTACGCCGTGAAAAACATCATTCGGGTTTTCCTGAAACCGAAGTTCAATATTTTTCTTTAGAAATGCATTGTTGGTGATAATTTTTTTTGCTGATTCCAATGCTGCCTGATCAATATCAGTACCGATAAACGACCAACCATATTCTTTGTTTCCAATAATGGGATAAATGCAACTGACACCCACACCAATATCCATAATTTTAATTTTATTTCCCACAGGTGTTTTTCCGCCATTTGATTTACCAATCAGCTCTGCTATATGATGTATATAATCCGCACGTCCCGGGATAGGAGGACAAAGATAGCCGCTTGGAACATCCCAATATTCTATGGAATAATACTGTTTGAGTAATGATTTATTTAGCCATTTAACTGCTTTGGGATTGGCAAAATCTATTGACTCATCGCCATAAGCATTGGTTTTTACATATTTAGCCAATTCAGGGCACGATCCTATTAATAATTTAAAATCATACCTATCTCTGTGCTTATTACGAGGGTGCAATATCGTTTTTTTCTGCGTCTTATCTTTTTTATCTTCTACCATTTTTCCAATTTTTTACAAAGATAGACATTCTGAGCCATATATATGTTTTGCTGTAAAAATGAACAGCAATTTACAATAAAGGCTTGCCAATAAAAATTGGCAAGCCTTTATGCATTATAAGCTTTATATTGCGTCTTATTGTTGAGAAACAATAAATTATATTTTATGGTATTTTTGCTTTTATCATCCTGTCATTTTTAAAAATATCTTTGCGCAATTCTATTTCTATATAACCTAATGATTTTAATAATTTCATGATTTGTTTTGCTTTGGTAAAATGGATTTCAAAAAACAACAAACCATTTTCGTTTAAATGGTTTGTTCCAAAAATAGCAATTTTTTTATAGAAAAGTAATGGATCATTCTCAGGAACAAATAAAGCTAAATGAGGCTCGAAATTTAATACATTTTGAGAAATGTCAATCTTTTCATTTTCAGGAATATAAGGCGGATTACTTACCATAATATCCCACTTCTCTGTTATTTCTAAATTTTTTAAAATATCAATTTGGTCAAAATTTATTTTCAAGTTATTAAGCTCAGCATTTTTCTGTGCAATAAGTAATGCTTCTTCCGAAATGTCGAATGCAGTGATCTGGCTCTGTGGCAAACTATTTTTCAGACCAATAGCTATACATCCACTTCCGGTTCCAATATCCAAAAGTTTTAAATTTGAGTTGTCATTTACTGAATTCAGTATCCATTCCACTAATTCTTCAGTTTCCGGGCGAGGTATTAAAACTGATTGATTTACAATAAATTCTAAGCCAAAAAATTCTGTTTTACCTAAAATATATTGAATTGGAGTGTAAATTTTAAGTTTTTCGATAAAACTATCCAAAATTTTTCTTTGTTCAGCAGAAAAAATTGTATTTTTGTTTAATATTATTTCTGTGTTCGAAAAACCTGTAAGTTTTGAAATCAGTAATTTAGTAAAACTGCGGATTTCGGTATCAGGATAAAGTCCTTGTAATTCAGACCGAATATATTCAATTGAAGCTAGCATAATACAAAGATATATAAAAATTGAAAACACTTTGCCCCCCAACCCCCTGAAGGGGGAGTTATAGTGTATTATTAAAAGTTAATTCATAAGTAAACTGACTATTTTTTATTTTTTTTCAGCATTTTATCACCTTGATTTGTACCTAATACCTTGTCCTATCAATTTGACGAGTACTGAGTAGTAATAAAAATTGAAAGTATTAATCAATATTTTGCGATTTGCAAACAATTAAAATAATTTGAATGTATGAGTTTTGATATAAAGTATATGCATCGTTGTTTACAATTGGCCGAATTTGGAGCAGGAAATGTGTCGCCAAATCCCATGGTTGGTGCAGTTTTAGTATGTCAAGATCATATAATTGGCGAAGGGTACCATCAGCGTTTTGGACATGCACATGCCGAACCAAATGCAATCAATTCAGTCAGAGACTATGAATTACTACAAAAATCAACTTTATACGTTAATTTAGAACCATGTTCACATTACGGTAAAACTCCACCTTGTGCAGAATTAATAATTAAATCCAATATTCCGCGTGTAATTATTGGAACTTTAGATCCAAATCCAAAGGTAGCAGGGAGAGGAGTGAAATTATTGCTTGATGCCGGAATAGAGGTGGTTCTAGGTGTTTTAGAAAATGAATGTAGAACATTAAATAAAAGATTTTTTATTTTTCATGAACAAAAACGACCTTTTGTACTATTGAAATGGGCGCAAACTAAAGATGGATTTATTGACATAAAAAGAAGTGATGTCTCAGAAAAACCTCTTCAAATTTCTAATGAAATAACACGGCAATTAACACACAAAATTCGATCAGAAAATCAGGCCATTTTGGTTAGTACAAATACTGTTTTGCTTGATAATCCGACCCTTACTGTAAGGTTTTGGACAGGAAAAAATCCGATAAGAATAGTTATTGACAGAACAAATAAAATCCCCGATAATTATAATGTAATGAATGGTTTAGTTCAAACATTATTTTTTAGCAACAAAGAAAAGTTAGAAAAAAATAATGTTGAATATTGCGTTATTCCATTTAATGACAATACTTTACGAGTAATTTTAAATGAACTTTATAAAAGAAATATAAATTCGGTTTTAGTTGAAGGTGGTGCTAAGGTGTTAAATAGTTTTATTGAATCAGGTTTGTGGGACGAAGCAAATGTGGAAGTGTCCGAACAAAGAATTAATGATGGTGTAGCAGCTCCAAAATTATCAGAAATGCCCCTTCAATGTAAAATATATAATAAGCATCAATGGTTATATTTTCAAAATTCCACAAAACTTTCTTTAACTAAAGGCGTATGAATAGTATTTTAGTGATTTTATTTATCACTCTTTACGTATACACGCTAATAAGTACAATATCAGTACTTTTACTTGAAAACAGAAATCCTGCAAAATCATTGTCATGGGTTTTGGTTTTATTGTTTTTGCCACTTTTAGGTTTAGTTTTTTATTTAATATTTGGTCAAAACCTACGCAAACAAAAAACTATTTCAAAAAAAAGTTTTCGTTGGCAAAAACGAATTCAAGGTTTATTTGATATCGACAAAATTGATGATTCAAAAATGGATAATAATCAGTTAAATCTGATTAAAATGCTTTATAAAAATAGTGATGCAAGGGCTTATACACACAATAAAATTGATATTTTATCGGAAGGAAAAAACACCTTCGATGCAATGTTTGATGCCATAAGACTGGCCGAAAATCACATTCATATTGAGTTTTTTATTTTTGGAAATGATAAAATTTCCAACATTTTGCGTGAATTACTTATTGAAAAAGCAAAGCAAGGTATAAGGGTAAGAATGATTTACGATTATTGGGGAAGTTTCTTTCTTTCCAGGCTTTATCTTCGAACTTTACGTGAATCTGGTGTATATATTCGTCCATTTTTGCCTTTTCGTTTGCGTTTAGGAAGAAGTAAAATAAATTATCGAAATCATCG
>CAMBSB010000239.1 GCA_945870155.1 Paludibacter jiangxiensis
AATTTCCCAAGTAAATCTAAAGCGATATTAACCACCAGAGAAACACTTGGCGATTTCTATATGTCAAGAATAAACTTAAAAGGATTTGAGGAAATTGATGAATTTCCCGAATTTCTTAAATCTCAGTATAAAAACTTCTCTGGGCAGGATAATTTTTTAGAATTGTATGGAAAGGATGTTTCTGAACTCTATAACTATACAAAAGGTATGCCCTTGGCTGGCCAATTGATTGCACACCAATTATCTAATGGAACTCCAATAGAAAACATTATTCAAAATTTGAATAATGGCAAAGCTTATGAAGATATCTTGACATTTTGTTTTAAAGGCTCTATTGAAAAGCTTGGAATTATTGAAAAATCTTTACTCTTTATTTTTTCCCTTTCTGAAAAAGAAGAGTTACTATCAATCGATGATTTGATTTATATAAGCGGTTTTAATAATGATGAAATTGGTCTTGTTGGAATTCCAAAGCTAACGACTATATCACTTTGCTATAAGAAACAAATGGAAACGGGTATTATCGGATATTCAATACCCTATCTTGCAAAAATATATTCAAAACAATTTTTAGAATTAGAAAATCAAGCGTTAATAATTGAAAAATACGAAAACTTTATTCAGGAAAGGTTAAAATTTGACTCCGATGACAAGTCACTAGTTAATTTAATGTATCGGTCTCAAGCAAAAAATCATAATGAAAAAGTTTTGGCTGATAGTGCATTAAAGGCGCTTTCCATTGCAAGTTATGACTATGATCTTGCGATTAGCGTAATTGATAAATTGATATTACAAAATAATAAATTCCCATTTTTGTATTTAATAAAAGGGAAAATTGAGGAAAATGGTATATATCAAGATTCTTTGGAAAAAGCAAAGCGAGAATTTCAAACGGCAATTCAATTAGATAACAATTTTTTGGAAGCCTTAATTGAGTTGGGTTATTTAGAATTCAAAAGTCGTATTGGACATAAAGATAAAGCAAAAGAATACATACAAGCAAGTATAAATTATTTTGAAAGAGCTTTGAAAATTGATTCAGAGGATCAAAGAATCTGTCTCGGTCTTGCTCAAGGATATTCAAAAAAAGCTTCCCAAGTAAGTTTCTATCACCATAAAGAAATTAAAAAACAAATCGCTGAAAAAGCAAATATTTACTATGAAAAGGCTTATTATAATGGCGATAATTTGACCTATACACAAAAACATTCTAATGCTATTACAGCTTATGGATATGCTATTAATGTTCAAAACAATATTAGAGACAATTATAAAGCTTTAGAAATATGCAAGTTAGGATTAAGGTATGAACCTGAAAATCCAAAATTATTAGAGTTAGAGCAACAACTAAATTATAAAGTAGACCCCAAGAATTATATAGGAGTTTTATTTAAAGAAAAAGGTTGGATAAAATAATTTTCCTCAGTTTTGACTAATATGAGAAGTATTGTTTTTTGTTTTTTTTGTTTTTTTTACTTTTATCAATTACATTTTTTGGAGCTGTTCCTAGTAGTTATTACACTAACTTGTACGGCAAACAATCAGCAGCCCTTAAAACAGAGCTGCACAATATCCTCATAGCTAACACAAGCCGTTATTATTCTTACGGCTCAGGAGCAAACCACACTTGGAATGGCTTTTATTACACCGACAGAGATACAATCAATAACTTTGTTATTGATATGTATTCCGACTCCTTGCGTTATTTCGCTTCCGACTACATAACACAAAACTATCCGGGCTTCGATACTCAGATTTAACACTAATTTATTCGTTCGCAAGCACAAATTTTAAAATTGAAAATTATATGCCAGACTTTACAAATACTCTAATTGTTGGAATATCTTCGAGAACTCTCTTTGACCTCGAACAAGAAGACCAACTTTTCAAAGAAAAAGGAATCGTTGAATACAGAAAAATACAACGTGAAAATGAAGATGTTGAATTAAATCCAGGCACTGGCTTTTATCTTGTTCAAGCATTATTAAATTTAAATAAACTTTCAACAACGAATAGACTTGTAGAGGTTATTGTCATGTCAAGTAACAGTCCTGAAACAGGATTAAGAGTTCTCAATTCAATAAAATCCTTAAATTTAGATATAACACGTTCTGCATTCAGTGGTGGGGAAAAAATCTCTAGTTACATTGAAGCTTTTAGCGTAGACTTATTCCTATCCAAAAATGAATCAGATGTTCAAGAAGTCATTGATTCCAAACTAGCTGCTGCTGCATTAATTTTGGAGCCACCAAGTAACTTTATATCTGAGACAGGAACTGTTAGAATTGCATTTGATGCAGATGCAGTACTTTTTTCAGACGAGTCTGAACTAATATACAAATCACAGGGAATGGCTGCTTTTCATAAAAACGAAACTGAAAATGAAAATATTCCATTAAAGGAAGGTCCACACGGCAAATTGCTAAAAACACTTTCTAGGATTCAACAATATATGGATACTACTATCGAATTAACCCCATTACGATTAGCAATTGTGACGGCTAGAAATAGCCCTTCACACATGAGAGTTATAAAAACATTAAGAGAATGGGATGTTTATGTTGACGAAGCATTTTTTCTGGGTGGCATGTCAAAAGATAAAGTATTAAAAGCATTTAACGCACATATTTTCTTTGATGATCAAGATGTTCATTTAGATGGAGCAAGAAAAGTAGTGCCTTCTGCAAAAGTTCCATATTCTTCTGATTCCCCTTTGAGGACTTTCGATAAATAAAAAACAGATACTCGATTAACTGTTTTTAATTCAAGCACTTCCATTTGTACATTTTTTACTTTTGTTTATTCAGAAAAGTTTTCATATCTTTGAGAATTATATTACTTTTGCAGCCAATTTATGAGCATACTCCAAAACAAAGCGGAAATAAATCTTGATTCTGCTGACTTGTTGCACAACAAAGGTTATTTTTTCCCTGTTGCTCATTGTTCTTATTACAGTTGTTTTCAATTAGTTAGACATATCTGGTTCAATACTTTACATAAGTCCGAATCAGATTTAAAGTTGTTGATTGCTTCTTTTAAAAATAACAAAGCGGTTGAAAAAGGAAGTCACGATGTATTGATTAATGAGATTGGCAAATACATTAAGTCGAACAATTTTGATGACTTTCGTGTTTTTAATAACAATATTGGTCAACTTAAAAAATTGAGAAACTCAGCTGATTACGATGAAATTGGTTTTTCTTATTCAGACAGCCAGAACTCATTAGAATTATCTAAGTTAATCAGACCTGTTTTAAAAAAATATTAGGATGTTACCTAAAGATTATATTATCTCTGAATTGAAATCATTTATAAATGATTTTCCAAAAACTCGTGTTCGATACGAACACGATAATTCTTCTGAAACACATTTTATAGAAATTGTTCCCAATGAAATTTATCATTTGGATACCCATTACATGCAATGGGAAAGCGCGATGTTTGATCGTTTTGTAAACTTGTATCCAGATGAAAATATTTGTTTCATTTCCGATGATGCATTGGTAGGTTTGGATAATATTGAGTTTGAAATATGTGGCATTGAGTTTGTATCTACATATTCAACAGTCAATTCACAAATAACAGTTCTTCTGCAAAATCACATTAATGTAAGTAGTGCAATCAACAATGATACTTTATTTAGTGTAAATATTTGTCCGAATGTATTTCACTCAATTCAAATTGAAACTAATTATGATTATTTTCAATCAAATAAAGTAGACGAAAAAACTCCAAATTTCAATTTACCATTTGCGGCATAACATGGAAGAGAAAAAAGATCTAGAATCTGGGTTTAGAATAATCAATATTTTATTACTTGAAAGTTCATTTAACAGAATTCAGAATGTTGTGTTTAATAATCCAGAGATTAAACAAGAAGTAAATGTAGATGTAAATGTATCAGTTAATGGCAACACAGTTGGAGTTGTGGAACAAGTAATTTACAAACAAATTTTCAATGACATTGAACAAGTTTCAGCAGTAATCAAAATGGCTGGAGTATTTGAAAAATCAGGTGATTCACCTTTAGATTTAGAACAATTTGGTCAAGTAAATGGTGCAGCTATAATTTACCCATACATAAGAGAACATTTATCAAGTATATCTGCAAAAGCAGGTTTGGGTTTGATTTTCTTACCACCGGTCAATTTGACAAAAAAATAATATCTTTCGATATTTAATTTAATCAACAAACTAATATAGAAATGTTTGACTTTCCACATATAGAACACCAATCATACACGAGAAATTTTCTCAAAACAATTATTTTTCAAATCTCATATGATGAGAAGGCGAATTTGTTTGATAAAAAATCTGAAATTATTAATATCTTCAAAGAGATATTACCTCGTTTTGATGATAAAGTTACTAATGGTATACATATTTCATTTAGCAGTGACAAAACTCCGATTTTACACAATATTGAAGATTCCAAAACGGGTATAGCATTAGAATTTAAGTCTTTAGATGGCCAACGAATTCTGACGATAAATAAATCTTCCCTATCTTACACAATTGGAGGAAAAGCATATACCAATTTTGAAAACTTAAAAAAAGAATTGTGCCTTCTCGATCGTTTTTACAAATTGTGTGAAATTGATACAATTCATAGAGTAGCTATTCGCAAAATAAATATTTTCGAATTTAAAGTTAGTGTAAATCCTTCTGACATTTTGGCACATTTAATTTCTTCTGATTTATTAAGCAATTTGAATTACTTCCCTAAATCTTCATTTATAAAACAGAATATTCACACAATCAGCTATTTAGATGGAGGTTATAGGTTGAATATCAAATATGGTTTAAATGTTCCTCCTCCTCCGAATACTGAAATTGGACAGGTTATTGTAGATATTGATTTGTTTAGTACAGAAACGATAGATACACGTTTTACTTTAATAAAAGCAGACGAAATTAACAATGAAATATTTGATATTTTTAACTGGGCTATAAGTGATAACACTAAAAAAATATTAAATGGGGAAAATTGAATTTATTGAAAATCAAATAAGTTTTGATTTTTATGAAAACAGTTTTGGTTTGGATAGCACTAATTCTGAATCAGCAAATTACATTTCAAAAAGGAATACAAATACCATTTTGCCCTTTTTGATTGCTGGTACTTTATTGACTTCTACACCAGTTCAAGCTAAATTTGTTAGTAATTTTCAACTTACAGAATCTTGTGAGAATATAGTTGATATTCAATCTTACAATAACAATATTGAAATTCCAATAGATCAATACATTAACCAAGTCAATCAAATATTTAATACAAAAAGATACTCTAAAATGGAAATAGTTAAGGATATTATTTCTTATAGATGTCTTACAGAAAAATGGGATGGTTACTCTGCTCTTCCATTAGAGGTAGAAAGTGCCTCAAATGCAATTCTATTATTAGATTTGGTTGGTGATAAATTTACTTCAAAATTAATTGAATTTTTTCCAAACACAAATGGTACTTTGTCATTTCTATGGGAAAATGATTCAAAAGAATCAATTTCATTAGAAGTTGGCAATAAAGATGTTTCCTATTTTGTTGAACTGAACTCTCAAGAACCTCTGTTCTTTAATAATGTAAATATTAATGATAAAGAAGCTGCTAAATTATCTGAGTTCATTCAAGTTTTGTAAAAAACACACAATCAATCAGATTCCATTAGAAATTGCAAATGAAGAAAAAATAGTAAGGTCAATTTTTTCTCCAATCAATCTATCAAAAGATGGTCAAAAAATAAATACAAATTCCTTTCGTCCTCCCGCAGGTCTCGATGAGATTTCAGTCAATAGATTGGACTACACAAGCACTAACTTTTGTAAACAAATCAGCAAAAAAAATGAGCGCCCTGAAAGTGATCGAAGCTATTTTGGTTTTGGATTGCTTTATGCCAACGAAATTAGAGATGCTGATGTAGATATTGTGTACAGCCCCTTAGAGGATAATAAATTTCACTCAGACATAAAAATTGGATTCACCGTTGTAAAAGGTGAGCCATTGCCAGCAGAGATTAATTTTAAAATAAAAAAACTAGCAAGTTCTGCTAAGTTATTTGCAGATCCAAGTCCTGATTCAAGAACATGGGATGGTTCGGTAGTTGAATAAATTCAAACAAATCTACCTTATAATTCTATTTTGCCTTCAATAAAAGCGGTCAGGCAAAGCCTGAAAGTTAATTACGGGCAGCTCCGCAGGGCAAAATCCCCAGCCACAAAAAATCCCCACCATTCGTACCTCATGGCTTGCACGGTCTTTTTTGTGGCTTCCGCGCAATCCACGCTTCGTTGTTTTTTCTGTCATGTTTTTTGCAATCAACACTTCTTTCATAGTGTTGTTTTTTTCAAAAACCACTATTTCAATCCACGCTAAAGAAAAGCAAAAAAACACGCCAGAAAAAACAACAACTCAAAGCTATGTATACATAACATGTAGTTATAGAACTTTTTTCACCAAATAGGCTCACTACGTTCGGGGGATAAACCCCTGAAAAAAAGTCCTATAACCAAATTATGTATAATAGCCGCTCAAAATCAACGCTTTGCCCCGCTACGCTGCCCGAAGAATA
>CAMBSB010000240.1 GCA_945870155.1 Paludibacter jiangxiensis
GTAGGCTGGATTTGATTTCCAAGTAATTACATTGTTCTCGTCCAGTATTGGAAACCATGCCAATCCTTTGTGCGCACGCACATCATCGTAATCGAAACCATATTCGCGGTCGCACCAAGCTCCAAAAGTGAGTGGTTCGGCAGCATTGGCACTAATAGTAGCATGTGCCCAAAAAGGAGGTACAATTACGACTTCACCCGCTTTGGCTCGTACAGCAAAACATCGACCCGGATTATCGTTGGCAGTTTCCTGCATATAAATAATGGCTTCGCCCGACCAAATTTCGTAAACCTCAGGCGTAGACCAACCGTTAGCATAAACCGATTTTTTGTGTATATGTCCCTGACTGCGAACTGGTTCATTGCCAATGCGTCCTGCTGCATAGGTTACTGCACCATAAAGCAAATGTAACTCCTCTAATTTTGTTTTATGGATATTCTTACCTACATCCATCGCAATAGAATACACAATTTCCGGGCCATCGCAAGTGGGGTCAGAAAGACTTTTGCGAATAGCATCCAACGTGCGGTTTTCTACCTCTGGTCCAAAACAATCTGCGCCATATTCAAAACCTAATTTCCCTTCTGTAGGAAATACATTCATACCATTATCGAATATCTGTTTCATAATCAAATTGTAAATCAATTAATTTCCTCCAACTCTTTTCCCTTGGTTTCTTTTGTAAATTTGAGGTTGAATATCAAACTCAGTAAACAGAAAAATGCCAATACCAAAAATGTATTTCCACCACCAATTTTCTCTAACAGTATTGGAAAAAGCAGCGATACAAAAAAGCAGGTAATCCACACAAAAACAATGGAGACCGACATGGCTTTTCCGCGCACATTGTTGGGGAAAAGTTCGGAAATTACCACCCAAGTTACCGGCCCGAGTGTGGAAGAAAAAGAAGCAATAAACAAGAGAATTGCCACCAATGTAATCGTACTATTTAAACTGTATGTAAATGAAATAGATAGAATTAACAACGATATTGCCATAAGTGTTGACCCAACAACCAACATTGGTTTTCGTCCTGCTTTGTCAACAAAATAAATAGCTACCAACGAAAATACCAAATTGATAACGCCAATCAAAATAGTTTGGTAAATGGCAGAATCAATGCTTAATCCCGATTTTTCGAAAATGAGCGGAGCATAATACATGATGGTGTTGATACCTGTAATTTGCTGGAAAAATGCCAATCCAATTCCAATCATTAGTGGCATGCGTAAAGCCGGAGCAAAAACCGCTTTAAAGCTTCCATCCGATTTGTTTTTCAGCGAGTTGCTTATAATTTCCATTTCGCGCATGGCAATTTCTTTTCCATTGATTTTCTCAAGAATCTGAAGTGCTTGTTTGGTTTTTCCTTTCAGTGCCAGCCAGCGTGGACTTTCGGGAACAAAAAATAACGCTACAAAAAACAACAAAGCTGGTAATGCCATCACACAAAGCATCCAACGCCAATTGTTATCGCCTGTATTTACCAACAAATAATTGGAGAAAAATGCTACTAAAATACCAATTACAATAGTCAACTGATTGAGTGAAACCAACTGGCCTCGTTGTTTGGCAGGTGCAATTTCGGCAATGTACATCGGCGAAACCATGGAAGCAATTCCCACTGCAAATCCGCCCATAACTCTAAAAATAACAAATATCTGAATGGAATTCGCAGCTGCCGTACCCAATGCAGAAATTACAAAAAGTAGTGCTGCCGTGCTTAATACTTTTTTGCGTCCATATTTATCGGCAGGTGCTCCGGCTAGCATTACTCCAACAATACAACCTAAAATCAAACTGCTTACTACCCAGCCAATTTCGGTACCAGAAAGCGCAAATTGCTTTTCGATAAATGGCACCACACCAGAAATTACGGCGGTGTCGAAGCCGAACAATAAGCCACCAAGTGCAGCTACAATGGAAATTAAATAAAGATAGAGCCCCCTGCCCCCAGAAGGGGGAGTTAGAGAGTTTTGCAATTCATTATTTTTTGTGTGATTTATTGATTGTATCATTTTTCGTTTTTTTTATTTGTTAATTAAAAGTAGCTTGGTCTAAAAGCCCCTTTAGGGGTTTGGGGCTCTTATTTTGTTCTCACAAAACCCAGCATCGTTCCGCACTTTTGACCAATACTATTGCCGTACGGTCTCATTGTATAAGCACCTACGCCGGCTGGCACAATAAAGGTCTCAGCATAGTGTACTTCAAAAGGTTCGAATGCATTAGTTGGACTTTCGATGATGATTTCATCGCCTTCTACCAGGCAGATTACATGCACATTGTCTTTAGTGTTCATGGCGACTTCTTTTGTAAACCAATGGCGACGCGTTTCGATAAATTCACGTTCGTGCAAGCCGGTGCGTTCTTCCACCCATCCATCGCCTTCGGTCACTACTTCAATGGCATTCACCAAATTTTTGCGTGTCCATTCGGTGGTGCGGCTCCAGTTGATGACTTGTTTTCCGTGTTCAATATTTATGGCGCGTGGTTTTCCGTCAATACCCATGCGTCCCCAATCCCACATTTTGAACGTGAAGATATAGGGTGTTGCACTTATCTCAAGTACCATACTTCCGGCACCTGAACAATGCACCGTTCCGGCAGGAATTAAGAAGTGGTCATGCGTTTTTACCGGCCAAACTCCTGCATGTTTCTCTGCATCAAATGCTGCACCACCAGCTTGTGCTGTTTCCAAATCGGCTATCATTTCTTCGGGCTTTATGCCTTCTTTCAACCCAAGATATACTTTTGCTCCGGGCACAGCTTTTAGCATATAATAGCTTTCGTCTTGCGTGTAGTGCATGCCGAATTTTTCTTGAATGTATTCGGTAGTTGGGTGAACTTGTAGGCTCAAATTGCCGCCGCCAATGGTATCCAAGAAGTCGAATCGAATTGGAAATTCATCGCCAAATCTACCATAAACCGCCGCGCCCATTAGCTCTACGGGTTTATAGAATACGAGGTTGATTGATGGAGTTTCTACCACTACATCGCCAAATTTCAATAACAAACTATTTTCTTCGGGCACGCAATTGAAGCACCAAGCGTAATTTTCTTTTTCTTTGTCCAAATTGCAATACTCTTTCATCCATTGTCCGCCCCACGGGCCCGGGTCGAAAAATGGCACCACACTAAATGGACGTGTTAACGACTGTTCCATACCTGCCAGAATGCCTTTGCCCGAAACTAATTTTGCTTCATGGCGGTTGTTGGTATCAAGCATATAGTCCCAGCGTCGCATCAGTTTTTTCTTCCAGCGGTCGAGTACGCGCCAATCCACAAAGAATCCTTGTTTGTAAAGCAACATCCAATCGGCCGTGTCGCGGTTTTTCACACCCAAATTGTCAACCTCGTGTGTACGCATACGCAATTGCGCCTCCCAGCGTGCCATGTCGGCATACACCAAAATGTCAGGAGTCGTGTATGCAAAAGCAGCTCCCGAACCGACAATTAATACATGACCCGTAGCAGCTGCAATTTCTTTTCTCGCAGCTTCCACTTTTTCAGGGTCAAAAAATGCGTCAATCGTCAATCGTGTCATGTAACCAAAAATACGGTCGTCGGTTACGTCGGGATAAATCATCGCTTTGATTTTTTGCTCCGACCACATAAGATTACGCGTATTAATGACCAAATTTGGTTTTAATCCATTTACCAAAGCCTCTGTAACGTTTTCTTCCAATACGCCTTGATAATATTCAACTGCAACTGTTGTTGTTTTTTTGTTTCGTTTAGCGATATCAGCCAAAATTTGCTTGCTGATTGCTTCCCAGCCTTGAGAAACTTGGAAATTTCCCTTTACTTCTACGCAAGGTAAGGTGTTGAATTTAATTTCTTTCATATTTTTTATGTCTATACCTGCCCCCTAACCCCCTAAAGGGGGAATAAGATGGGCGTTATGATTGATTGTTGTATTATTATCTCATCCTAAATATTTTGTTTAACATGGTTTGTCTGCATTCTTATTCCCCTTTAGGGGTTAGGGGTCAGCAAATGCGCCATGCCCAATTGTCCTGCTTCATCCGTAAAACGGGCTGCTTTAATTTCCATATTTCCCCACGGTGTCCAGGCACGTTCTGTCACTTTTTGTTGAATATAAGGCAAAATTACATCAGCACTTTTCATTACACCACCGCCAATAATCACCATTTCCGGGTCGTAAGCGTGAATCATGGTAATAATGCCGGCACTCCAGGCATCGAGGCAATTGTTGACGATTTCGATTGCTACTTTGTCGTTTTGCGAAGCCAAACGAAACAATAATTCAAAATCAAGTAGTGCTTCGCCACTCGCTTTACATGATGCAAAATCAGGATGCTTTTTAAATAATTCGGGCAAAACCCAACTCGAAGCTTCCGATTCTACACAACCGGTATTGCCACAAGTACATTTTCGTCCATGCAGGTTTACGGTGAAATGTCCGCCCAAGCAGCCTGCCTGAAAGTGCTTGCCATGAAGCAACTTACCTTCAATCATGGCAGCTCCGCCAATTCCTGTACCCAATGTTACCAACACAATATTATCGCAGTTTTTGCCAGCTCCATATTGCCATTCGCCAATTAATGCGGCACGTGCATCGTTTTCAAGTACGGTTGGAATCCCCCAATTTTTCTGACTCCATTGGTTGAAATCAAAACCTACCACATCACTGAATTTTTGATTGATTGATAAAACGGTCATGTTTTTGGTGTCCACAATGCCGGGAATGGAAACGCCCACGCCAGTCAATTCGGCCGCTTCGGTGTTGGTGCTTTGGAGCAACTTATGAATAGCAATTTCCACATCGGGCAGTCGTGGCAACAATCCATTTTTGGAGTAGGAAGGAAGAACTGTTTCGGCAATAATATTCCCGCCGCTTATTATTCCAAGTTTCAGGCGTGTACCACCCAAGTCTAATACGATTGCTTTCATACAAGTGTTGGTTTTCCATTAATTTCCATCAATCTTGCCGAAAAGCCATTGATGGCAATTTCTTCGTAATCGTGTCCGGCATCCGAAGGCCAACAAGCACCTACCACTAAATTTTCGTCTCCTGTATTTGCTAATCGGTGAGCTACATCACCTCCAATATAATGTAAGCTTCCCGGAAAAACCTCTTCCGCCCATGTTTTCCGACTTCTATCCATCAAAATCAACATTCCTTTGCCTTTCACACCCCAATAAAACTCGGCTCTATCGGTTTGCGAATGAAAATGCCCTTTGGTCATAAAATACTCGTTACCAACTTTTCCGGGCATAATGGTTGATACGCCAAAGAAGAGCCCTCCAGCTGTGCCATCGGCTACCGGCAACCACGATTGAACTGTGTAAGCAAGCTGGTCGGCTGGAAAATCTTTCACTGCGGCTTCGTCTTGAAAAATACTTGCAATTTCAGTTAGTTTCCGTTGCTGGTTTTGAATTGGCGCACCCGTCAAAGCATAACTTTCTAAATTTACAAATACAGGTGTTTGTGTAATTTCTAATGCTTTCATTTTAATGAATATAAATGTTTTATTTTTTTAAAAAGAATTTCGTTTGTACATTAAAAACGGATTGTGTGTCTTTTGTTTTTTGCCCGAAAGCACCATTTCGGCCATGTTTTTTCCCATCAATGCAAAATCGGTCGAAATGGTGCTAATACCACCGGCAACTATTTGTTTTAAAGCAATTTCGTTGTACGAAATAATGCCAATGTCGGCACCAATTTCCAAGTTTAAGGCTTGTGATTTTGTAACGATTTTCACTAAATCTTTATCGTCGACCACAATAAAAACATCGCCTTTTTTCTGTTTAAAATCTGTTATATCAAACACAACTTCATTCACAAAAGCGTATTTTTTGCAAAAAGCCCGAAATCCACTAATTATTTCTCTGAAATGACCTCTTGAATGTCTTATTGACAAAACCATACGTGTATACTTCTGAAAATGAACACTGTATTTGTTTAGAATTTGATAAATATCTCGCTCAAATTCCTGACAGATATACGAATATTGGTTTTTTAATTCAGCATTGGCTCTATCCAAAATATAAACATTTTTGCGCGGTAACTTCTCTAAAATTCCGAAGGCTTCTTTGTCGAATATCGGCATAATTACAAAGTCGGTATATTCGCCAATGGCACTTTCTATCAGCGTTTTAAATACATTGGGATTGTTGTGATGAAAAAATATTTGTTCGCTGCCTTTTCCTTTCATTCCCAATTTGAATGCTTCATACAATTCTTCTTTATATGCACTCAAATGGTCGAAAAGCACAAACACTTTGTGCTCGACACCTACATTTGTATTTTGAACAAAATATCCTTTTCCGACTTTCGAATAAATTAACCCTAACTTTTTCAGCTCATTGTAAGCCATATATACTGTGTCTTGCGACAAATTATAGGTTCGACATAATTCATTACACGAAGGCAATTTGTCGCCTTTTTGCAAATTTCCATTTTGCAATAGAGTTGATATTGTATCAATTATCAATTGGTACTTTGGTTGCGAATTGCTGCTCGAAAAATCTATTTTAATCATACTACTCTTATATACTAC
>CAMBSB010000241.1 GCA_945870155.1 Paludibacter jiangxiensis
AAAACAGCTTACCGTATGGCTTTTCGTTCTGGCTATTTGTTCAGAGGAAGTACCGAACTTTTAATCAGTACACGTTGTAATCAAAACACATCATCGTACACTTCATACAATGCAAAATTCCTTTTTCCTGACCGTACTAAAAAAGGCACCATGGATCCGCTTCAAAACCTGGCAGATTGTTTCCCGAATGCTGATGGAACACCTTTCGATACGTCAAAAGTGTATCTTCCGGGAAATCCTTTTGACATTAAACCTTTTGCAACCCGTGACCCGCGTATGTACGAAACCATGTTGGTGAATGGAGACGATTATCAGGGACGAAAAGGAACAACCGGTGGTGCCGAACTTTGGGAAGGCGGTTACGAAAAAGCCGGCAAGAAAGAAGATTCGCGTGGATTTAAACATGGCTATGCATTGTTTAAGTTTATGCTCGACAAAAATACCATGAACAATATTCCGATTCAATTCCCTTATTTGAGATTGTCGGAAATATATCTGACCTATGCTGAGGCGCTTGCCGAAACAGGTAATTTGCCAAAAGCTATTCAGCAAGTGGATGTTGTACGTGCAAGAGTTGGACTAGGAAGTTTGGATAGTTCGAATCCAACTTTAAATCTGACTACGAACAAAGCCAATTTGATAAAGGAGATAATTCGCGAACGTAGTTGCGAGTTGGCGGCCGAGGATGTTCGTTTCTTTGATATCATTCGACGTAAAAATCTAGCTGCATTTACACAAATGCCTTATGCTCTGCGAATTTACCGTTTGAATGCGAATGGAACACGAAACTCAAATGCTTATAAAGGAACAGCCGATGAAACAAACAAGGCTCCATTCCCAACAAAGTTTGAATATCAGCGCATAACGGTTAAAAGCAATACCTCTTATCCTCGTAGCTGGTGGACAACCTTTAGTACAAAATGGTATTTGTCGGCATATCCTACAAAGGAAATCAACAAGGAATATCAGCTAACTCAAAATCCGGGTTGGTAAAGGTTTAGTAATCAATTGATAAAATATAATTTAGAAATATGAAAAAACTCATTTATATCATTGCCGCATTATTCCTTTTTACCACATTATCGGTAGGATATTCGCAGCAAAATACTGAAAAAACAACAACTGCTAATGATTCCGGATTGGAAAAAAGCAAATTGCTGAATACTTCTGCAATGCATACTATCGAATCGGAAGAAATACTTAAAAGTTCGGCTATCTCGCTCGACGATGCACTTTTTGGAAAACTACTCGGTTTAAGCGTGTTGCAAAGCGGAGGCTTCGATAGTGGCAGCAACAGTTCTTATTTTATTCGTGGTTTAAAAACACTTGCCAACAACGGAATTCTCATTGTAGTCGATGGATTGGAAAGACCAATTTCGGACTTGGCACTCGAGGAAGTGGAATCGGTGTCGGTACTTAAAGATGCTGCGGCTATAGCTATTTATGGCTTCAAAGGCATTAATGGCGTATTGTCCATTAAAACAAAAAGAGGTTTAAAACAAAAGCTCGAAGTAAAAGTAGGTTACGATTATGGTGTAACATCAGCTTTTCGTTTGCCCAGTATGGTAGATGCCACCACTTATTCGAAAGCTTATAACGAAGCCAAAATGAACGATGGTTCAGTCTCGGGTTACAATCCTTATGAAATGGATATGATACAAACAGGTGGACTTCCTTACATTTATCCAAATGTGGATTGGATGAAAACGACCTTGAGAAATAACGGAAAAACCGATAAAATCAACTTGTCGATACGTGGTGGTGATGCAAAAATCAAGTATTATACTTTGTTAAATTTATCCAATTGCAGCGGATTGCTGGCCAATACCGAAACAAATGCCGGATATTCTACTCAGTTGAAATATTCGCAAGCCAATATTCGTACCAATTTCGATGTGGAGCTTACACCTACAAGCCATTTAGAGCTTAATCTGATGGGAATCTTTTATCAAGCGAATCAACCTGCCGGAATTGGAGCTAACGATGTGATAGCTACTTTGTATCAATTGCCATCTGTAGCTTTTCCGGTAAATGCCGAAAGTGGTCGATGGGGTGGAAGTACGGCTTGGGGAAACAAAAATCCTATTGCTAATATTGCTGCTACAGGCTACGGACAAGATAATGGTCGTACATTTTATGCCGATATGAAATTTGTTCAGGATTTGAAAGCTATAACACCCGGTCTGAGCGCTTCCGTTCGTTTAGGATACGACAATTATGCCAACTATTGGGAAAAACGCTCACGTGGTTTTCAGTATGAAATAAACCGATTGAATTTCGACGCCAATGGCATACCAACCGGAACAGAACAAACCATACAGGGCGATGTGGCAGGTAATTTAGCGTTCAGCATTGACCTGAACAGAGAATGGAGGCATTTTAATGGACAGGCAAGTGTAGATTATGCCAAATCCTTTGGAAGTAACAATGTTAATGCATCGCTTTTTTATGCCAACCAAATGTACACCACCGATGGTCAAAATAATACTTACACAGCCGAAAATGCAGGTTTAAATCTTCATTGGGATTACAGTAAGAAATACATTGCCGATATGGTATTTAATCTAAATGGTTCAAATGCAATGGCTTATTTTCCATACCATTACAGTCCTTCGATAGTGGCATCGGGTGCATGGATACTTTCGGATGAAGCTTTTTTAAAGACAGCTAAACCTATCAATTTCTTAAAACTGAGGGCATCGGCAGGTTTATTGAGTTCGGATTACATTCCATCAATTACGCTTACCGAGCAAAAATTCGAAGGCGGTGGGTCGTATTATTTTACCGACAGTTACACATCATTCAGCGGTACTCGCGAAGGTATGCTTGGTAATCCAAACCCACGTCTCGAAAAGGCCATTAATGCCAATATAGGATTGGATGCGGTTTTATTCAAACATGTCACTGCTGTAGCCGAATTGTTTTACCAAAAACGTTACGATATTTTACAACCTGGCATAAGCTCAGCAGTTTTGGGAATTGCAGCGCCTTATCAAAATTCGGGCGAAGTGGATAGCAAAGGTTTTGAGGTTGGTTTGGATTATCGTCAGCAATTTAATAAACTTGTTATTACTGCCGGAGCTAAATATACTTTTGCGAAAAGTAAAATTATAAACTATCTGGAAGAGCCTAAAGCATATCCATACCTTTCTGCGGTGGGACGTTCGGTAAATCAGGTTACAGGGCTCGAAACAAATGGATTTTTCGAAAATCAACAGCAAATTGATAATCATCCGAATGATCAAAGCTTTTCGATACTCAAACCCGGAGATATAATTTACAGCGATCGTAATGGCGATAAGGTAATTGATGAAAATGATATTGTAGCACAAGCCTATAACAGTTCGGTGCCCGAAATTTATTATTCGTTCAATTTGGGAATTTCCTATGCCAATTTTGGAGTAGATGCTGATTTTCAGGGAATTGGTAACTTTAGCAAAATGCTTACAACTACAGGTATTTTCCGTCCAATGACGAATGGTAATAATGTTTCACAGCACTATTACGACAATCGCTGGGTGAGCGGATCCGACAATTCAGCGGCGCGTTATCCTGCCTTGAGCACAATTGCCAATCCAAATAATGAACGTAACAGCTCTGTCTGGTTGCAGGATTTATCGTATTTGAAGTTGCGTAATCTGGAAATATATTATCTATTGCCGGTAAAACTTATTAAACATGCCAAACTCACCAAAGCAAAGGTGTATGTGCGTGGTACAAATCTTATTTCGATTGACAAATTGAAATTTATTGACCCAGAAAATACGATTGCACGTTACCCAACAACAAGTTCGTTAAATGCAGGTGTTTCGTTAAACTTTTAAATACTAATTATATGAAAACCAATAAACTGATTATATATTCATTGCTTCTTTATGTACTGTCAGCTTGTGCCGACCTTGAGTATAACGAAGTAACAATTAAAACGAAAGATTATGTGCTTTCGAGTCGTGCGGGTGGTGTGGAACAGTTGGTTACCAACGTTTATTCCTATCTCGATTACGATTTTGGGGATTATGGTGGCGCGATGCTTGCTTCTGCCTGCGACGAAGCAGAATATGCCTGGTCAACTTCATCTGTTAAAACATTTTACAATGGATCGTGGAGTGCAATAAACGACAATTCCAGTACCTGGGAAAATAGTTATAGCGGCATACGAGCTGCCAATTTCTTCCTTGAAAATGCGGCAAACCTCACTTTCGACGATTTTAAATACAATCTGGATTATAACTCCTGGATGAAAAAATACAGTTATTTTCCTTACGAAGTTCGTTTTTTGAGGGCGTATTATCATTTCAATCTTGCCCGTGAATACGGGGATGTGCCACTTATTACAAAAACTCTTTCGGCTGACGAGGCTGATAAAGTTACCCGCACCAGTGTGCAGGAAGTTTATAAATTTATTGCCGACGAGTGCGACGCAATTTTGAATGATCTTCCAGTCAATTATGCCAACAATGAAATAAAGGAAACGGGTCGTATCAATAAGCCGGCTGTGCTTGCATTGAAAGCCAGGGCATTACTCTATGCAGCAAGTCCTTTGTTTAATACTGCCAACAACAACAGTTTGTACGAAGCAGCTGCACGAGCCAACAAAGCCCTTATCGATTCGTGTACTAAGTGGGGAATAACAATGGGTACGTATGCTTCATTGTGGGGTGATGAGAACTTTAAAACCAAAGAAATCTTGCTTGGTCGCAGAGTGGCTGCTTCTAACGCATTCGAAATCAACAATTTCCCTGTAGGTGTGGAAGGTGGAAAATCGGGCAATTGTCCGACACAGACTTTAGTAGATGCGTATGAATTGAAAGCAACAGGTAAAGTGTGGAACGAAGCCGGAAGCGGATTTGATGCTGCAAATCCATACGCCGGACTCGATCCTCGTTTCGGATTTACTGTTGTACGAAATGGTGATACCGGTTGGCCAACATACAATACCAATGCCATCGAAACATTTGTAGGTGGACGTAATGGTGCACCACTTACAGGAGCGACAACTACAGGCTATTATTTGAAAAAATATTGTGATAAAACAGTGGATTTACGTCCGAATAGTTCCAATACCAAACGTCATACATGGATTATTTTCAGATTAGCAGAGTTTTATCTGAATTATGCCGAAGCATTGTACTATTGGAAAAACAAAACGAATACTTATACAGATGCAGAATTTACTATGTCGCCACTCGAAGCAGTCAATAAAGTACGTTCACGCTCGGACGTAGCGATGCCTGCAATTCCTGTGGTCGACAATTTTGATACACGCCTGCGACGTGAGCGAATGGTGGAGCTTGCATTCGAGAATCATCGTTTTTGGGATGTACGTCGCTGGAAAATTGGTGCACAAACTCAAAACAACATTAGCTTATTAACAATTACAAAAAATTCGACTGATCAGTTGGTGTATAAACGTGTAGTGAAAGCCCGTATTTGGGACGAGAAAATGAATCTTTTCCCGATTCCGGATGCCGAAAGAAGGAAAAACCCGAATTTAATTCAAAATTCAGGATGGAATTAAATATTTAATGCTATTTACTTTTAAAAATTAATGAGTTATGAAAAAACTTTTATTCACGGGCAGCCTCTTGATTTATGCTGCTACATTTTGTTCCTTTGCTCAGGTTTATTTCAAAGAAAATCTGTCGAGGTACACAGCCGGCAACAATTTAGAAAATGTAAGCCAAGCCAACGGGTGGACAACAAATCTGGGCGATTGGACTGTGTCAGGTAAAAATGATGGTGCTAATTCAAGTAGTTTATCGCCGGTAATTGCTACTGAAACCATGTCGTATCTTAATTTTGCTACATCAAATAAAGTAATTGTCTGTGATCCTGCTGTTATGGGCACTACAACTTCGTATCGTCAAACGATACTGCGATTTAGCAAGGATGCCATTTCGTTAACAGAACCGAATAATTTAGTGTATTATTCTTCGATGTTAAATTTATCGGGAAGCGCCGATGGTGATACCGGTCCTTTGCTGGGACTTATGAAACAGGGAACTTATGATACAGATCCCGGCTATGTATTGCCTTCGAGCTCTTATTCAACTACCTGGCGTGCACGTGTTTGGGCTAAAGTTGCCGGCACTCAGGTTCAATTTGGTATAAGTAAATCCGGTACACCAACAGTATGGTCGTCAACAAGTTATAATTTATCTGATACCCATTTGTTGCTTGTGAAATATGTCAACAAAAGTGTGTCATCGTCAAATGCTGCCGATGAGTTTTATTTGTTAATCGACCCTGTGGTTACAGCATCTGAACCTGATGTTTCTGCTTATATGGCTGCTGAAGGAAATAGTAGTGGTGGAGGTGCAGATCTCCGCATGGCAGCTATTGTAAGTCAGAAACTAAAAATGAAAATCGGACAAATCCGACTTACCGGAACCTATAATGAAGCTATAACTCCGGATGGAACATACACTTTTACAGGAATAAACAATACACATCAACAAAATGGAATTAATGTATTAAATTCGCATAACCAAATACAACTAAGCGTTATTGAAAGCGG
>CAMBSB010000242.1 GCA_945870155.1 Paludibacter jiangxiensis
GCTTCGTTGGCCGACAAATAGGGTTGGTATCCACCCATGCGAAGATACAAACGTGCTAATAAACCGTGAGCCGCCATTTTATTTGGTTCACCCTGTTTGTAATCAGGGTCTTTGGCGTGTTTGAGGTATTTTGATGCAAAAAGAAAATCCTTTTCAACTTGTTTGTACACATCAAAAACAGGAGATGCTGCTACATTGTTATCCGATTGTTGCGTACTTGGTGTTAAGCGCAATGGCACCGGACCCCACCAGTTTGCGAGGGTAAAATAGCTAAATGCTCTGTAGAAACGTGCTTTTGCTAAATATGTATTATACTCCTCAGCCGTAAACGACTCAGGTTTCATGTTTTTTTCGAGTAAATTCACCAACTGTATACACGAATAAAACTGCGACCAGGTATTTCGGATAGGATCGTCGGATGACGATATTTCGAAACGGGCGTCATTCCACGAGAATGTATTATCATTTGTATAACTTTCGTCGGTGCCGGCTTCCATCAAAACACTAAAAATATTTCCGTACAACTGTTCGGTTGATAAGGTGCTATATATCCCTGCAAGAGCAATTTCCACTTCCGATTTATTGGTATAATACTGTTCTAATTTCCAGTCGGACGATGGCTTTACATCTAAAAAATCGGAACAACCGAAAACAGTGGTTAGCGTAAGTATGAGTAATGCTATTTTGATTTTCATAATAATAAAATGAATGTAAATATTTTCAATATAAAAATAAACTTTGGTATCTTTAAGTCCCCCTGTGGGGGATTTAGGGGGCTGACCTTTAAAATTTAATATCAATCCCGCCCGAAATGGCAACACTTTGTGGATAAGCCGAGAAATCGAGACTTGGAGTTAATGCTCCATATCGCCCTACAGATACATCGGGATTATAACCACTGTATTTTGTCCATGTCCACAGGTTTTGTGCCGACACTGAAAGCCGACAGCTTTTGAGTTGCAGTTTGCTTAATATTTTTTTCGACAAATTATATCCCAAAACAACCGTTTTCAGTTTTAAATACGAACCATCTTCCACATAGCGCGAGTCAACTTTATAACCAAATTTTGCTCCCAAATTCACAGTGTTATATCTGATTCCCGATACATTTGTGTCGGTATTGGTAGGAGTCCACACGTTGGCCAACTCTTTGAATCCATTACGGGTTTGGTAATTTGGGGTACTGAATTCTGCTCTGTTACCATTTAAAATGTCGAATCCGTACGACCATTGCATCATGATTTGCAAGTCGAAATTTTTATATTTAAAATCGTTGCTAAAGCCTCCGATATGTTTTGGAAGCGGATTTCCAATCACCTTGCGGTCTTTTTCGTTGATAATACCATCTCCTGCGTCGAGCGTTCCGTCGTTGTTGGTATCTATGGTTAGTTGGTCTTTGTATTTTGGCTGACCCGGATGTACAAGTCCTGCGTAGCTCGCCTCGCCAGGTTTCAGCGTATAGGTATTCATGTTATCCCACGTAAAATCGTCCATTTGATAAATACCATCGAACTCAAGTCCGTAAATCATACCTACAGGCTGACCAACTTTTGTAATGTATTGATATTCGGTCTGACAGTAACCTGTATCCCATTTAGGGTCAATGAGTATATAGTCCTGACCACTGTTTAATTTGACGGTTTTATTTTTATTAAACGAAATATTAAAACTTGAATTCCATGAGAATTTTTTCGATTTAAAGTTTACAGTGTTAATAGCCAATTCAATACCCGAATTTTGCACTTCACCCACGTTTTGTTGCACGTTCAAAAATCCTGTACTTGGTGCCATTTGAGCATCGAGCAATAAGTCTTTGGTACGTTTCAGATAGTAATCAACTGTACCATTGATTCTGTTATTGAAAAATCCAAAATCCAACCCGGCATTGTACTGAGCAGTAACCTCCCAACGTAAATCGGGCACCGCCATGTTGCTTTGGAATGCGCCGGGCGAATACATTTCGCCGCTACCCATAACATAACCACTGCTACTCACTACTGATATCAAATTGTAAGCGTCAAAATCGCCAATTCGGTTATTTCCGGTAACACCCCAACCCAAACGGGCTTTCAGATTCGAAATTTGGTCTATGTTTTTCATAAACGATTCTTCCGAAATTCGCCATGCTGTAGAAAATGATGGGAAATAACCCCAACGATTTTCTTTTTGAAATTTTGACGAAGCATCGGCTCTAAAATTCAGCGTGGTTAAATACCTGTCCTTGTAATTATAATTCAGGCGGCCAAAATAGGAGAACAACGCATTGTCGGATTTATAAGTGGTAGCAATGGTTGAACCAGTGGCTATTCCAAGATTATTTACGCCAAATGCATCGGTGGGTATTTTTGTGTTTTTAAGCGTCGAAGCAAAAGTTCCACGTGTTTGAATTTCGTTACCTACAAGCGCTTCAAAATTATTCTTGCCTTTTTTTGTATTATATCTCAAGGTGTTTGAGTTGGTTAATGTTTGAGTCTCCAAGCGCGACATTGATCCTGAAATAGCATCGCTGGTGCGGGTTGCCTGTTGTGTTTCAGCACCATAAAACAAACTCGTTTCTCGTTGATTTCGGTAATAATTTCCGGTAACGTTCAACGTAAATTTTTTCAGAAATTTATATTGCAATTGAATATTTCCGGCCATTTCGTCGTCGGAGCGACTTCTGTCGGTATTTATTAAGCCTTTATAGGGGTCGTACTGATAAGGATCCTGATCCTGGTTTTTATTATCTTCATCGTACGAACTGAATATTGGTTCTACAGGTCGGAAAGTTACAGCATCTTTAATAATACTGGTGTAAGTATCGCCACTTAGTTGCAAACCTGTTCGTATGGTATAATTGTAAGTCATTTGAGCATTTACCGATAATGCATCGGATAGTATACTGCTAAATTTCATACGATTATTAAATTTTTTAAACGATGTGTTTATCAAAGTTCCGGGCTGATTCAGATAACTTCCACTGTAATAAAACGAGCCTTTTTTGGTGCCACCTCCAATCGAGAAGTTGTAGTCTTGAACAATGGAAGTTTGAAAAATTTTATCCTGCCAGCTTGTACCTGCTACATTGCGATACAACTCAGGGTCCACCCACGTACGGTTAAATATTCCGGTTGAAGTTCCCGGTACATAATTGTCATTGGCAAAGGCAACTTTTTGCTGGTATTTTACATATTCGTACGGACTCATCACCTCCAAACGATTCGGAATATATTGCGCACCTCCACCAATGTGAACCGATACATCTGTTTTTCCATCTTCCGAACCATTGTTGGTCATAATCAGAATAACACCATTGGCACCACGAGCACCGTAAATAGCCGTTGCGGAAGCATCTTTCAAAATGTCGAAGCTCTTTATGTCGCGAGTACTGATACTAGCCGGGTCGAAAGTTTCCATTGGTATGCCATCTACTACATATAGCGGTGCGTTTGAGCCTGTAATAGAGTTACCACCACGAATAGTTATGTTCAATGCTTCGCCCGGTGTACCATCGGTTGAAGTAACCTGCACTCCCGAAACACGTCCTGCCAATGCCTGATCGAAGTTTGTTGTAGCTGTTTTGGATAAATCCTGTACGTCGATAGAAGCTACCGAACCGGTGAGGTCAATTTTCCTTGATGAGCCATAGCCCACGACCACCATTTCCTGAAGTTGCACGTTCGAAGCTTCGAGTGTTACATTAATTTTTTGTTGCGCAGCCACTTTTACTTCCTGAGTTTCGAAACCTAAGTAGCGAAATACCAACACATCCGTGTTTTTAACGCCCGGAATAGTATATGCACCATCCAAATCGGTAACAGTACCTTTGCTGGCATCTTTTATTAAAATGTTTACGCCAATTAATGGTAAACCGTTTTTGTCTGTTACAACTCCCTGCACCGACTTTTGTGTAAAAGCTTGTACAATTGTTGTAATCAGCATCAGTATTATTAATATCGATTTTTTCATTTATTTGTTATAAAATTATTGCATTATTAATTATTTTATCATCACATTTTCTCATCATCACATCATCAAATCATCACATTAAGGTTTTGTTTCTTTCGCTACATAATGGAAATCGGACAAGAAGTACGAACCTCCACGGCCGGGAACGGTGGTGTTATTCAGCAAATCGCCATAGAAATACGAAGCAACTTTGAAAGCAACGGTAAACGATTTGCTGTTTTTGTAGCTGGTAATATCGTAGGTACATTTAATCCATTTACCATATACGGTACCGCGTACCAAATCTTTGCGTCCATCGGGGTCCTCTCCTTTTTGGTCGCCAGGATAAGGAGTACCTGTAAATATATCGCCCCACGGAGCTCCATTTTTACCACCGTTACCCAGACTGATAATACATTTCATATTCTGATTGATCTTTGTCCAGGTACCGTTTGTCCAGTTTCCGTTTGCATCCTGAATATCTCCACCGGTATAATCTGTCGAGATATACACTTCTAAATCGGTAGGCGTGCGTCCATCAGTCATGTATATCTGATAAGCAGGCATGTACAAATAGCCAAATGATAATTCATAACCAATATTATAAACCGATAAATCCTGTGTGCTGGTTACACACCATGAACTGGTAGGTTTGGTAGTGATGGGCGAAGTAGCTGTAAATGTATTTGTTTCAAGAATTTTTTGTTTTCCTAAATTTACAGCAGGGCGCTCGGCAGGAGCCACTAAAGAGCCGGCTGCACTGTTGGCACGTTCGCCCCAGATGCGTGTACAACTTCCTTTATCAATTACTTTTACCGAAAAACCATCGCCGCCGGTAGGTGTGGCGCCGGTTGTATTTAATGTAGGATAAAAGAAATAAATAGTTTCGATTGGCATTGCCATTGGTTTGTCGGTAATTATTACCACCAAACTACTCGCAAATGTAACTTTCTCGCCACTGATATTACTTGTAAGTTCAATGGTAGGACGGATGGTATCATTTTTTGTAAATACGTATGTTGGTGTAAGTTTTACTTCGCCGGTTACAGCATCTATGGCAAGTTTATCGGTATTGGTCAATAATGCAAACTTAACATCTTTATTACCAACAGGAATAATTGGGGCATTTGTTTTGCTGACAGGGTCGCCTGCCACTAAATTTTGTGTTTTGAGTTGATAAACTAAATATGACGGCAATAGAGGTTCAATTTTGATATGAAAAACCTTGTCAAAGGTTGTAGAAAAAGTTTGATCTTTCGTTTTGGTGGTTACTTTAATGGTAAAATAATACTCGCCTACGGTAAATTTATGACCATCTGAAATACTTATAACACCAGCTTTGGATAAATTGAAACCTATTCCACCTTTTATACTGTCTCCGTTCTCGTTCACCGGATATTCCAGGCCTGATTCCAATTTCCACACAACGGTATCGGCATTGAAAACAGATACAAATTTCATAAACGATTCGTCCAACTGATTACCGGCTTTGTCGAAACCTGCAACGATTTCGTAAAACGGAACAAGATTATTGGTTGAAATTGTTGGCGTACCCGAAATAATGGTTTTTCCTTCGCGGGCATTAGTCACGCTCATGTACTTCAAATTAGCCGGATTAGTTCCGCTATCTTTGGTGCTCATAAATGTATCTTCTACGCACGAACTTAGAAAGAATACAACAGAGCAGAAAAATAAGAGTTTTTTCATTGTTTTTTTAATATTAGAGTCAAGATTAAGAACCAAGAATAAGTCGGTTTTTTATTGCGTCCAAATTCAGTGCAAGTATACGGCAATATTCAGAAAACTGATAGCAAAATCATTTTTTATACTATCAAAATCGTCCGACAGATTTTAATTTGCAAATATACAAATAGATAAAGCTCGTAAAATGCATAAACATCAGACGATTTTTGTATAAAAATGGATTATTTTAAAAGGTGAAAACAGGAGTTAAAGGCAAAAGTCTATGACTTTTTCTCTCTGTTTATCAAATATTCGGTAGGTGTTACGCCAAAATGCTGTTTGAAACATTTACTGAAATAACTGGCTGTACTGAAACCAACGGTGTAGGCAATTTCGGAAATGTTTAGTTCGTCATGTTCGTGCATCAAAAGTTCGGCAGCCTTTGCCAGGCGTATAGAAACAATAAATTCGTTGGGAGTCTGACCAGTAATTCCTTTAATTTTGTCGAAAAGTTTGGAACGTCCTACGCCCATTTCGCGTGCAAAATCCTGTGCCACAAACTCGGTTTGATCAATATGCTTCATCACAATGGCACGCGCCTGATCCAGGAATTTTTGGTCGAGCGAGTTGGATGTTACTTCGCTTACTTTTATGTGTGGGTCGTTCCTGAATTTTTGTTGAAGCAGCAATCTGTTGTTTATCAGGTTTTTAACCTTTGCTTTAAGCAGTTTATTGCTAAATGGTTTGGTAATATAATCGTCGGCACCAGTTTC
>CAMBSB010000243.1 GCA_945870155.1 Paludibacter jiangxiensis
GCAGGATTGTTGAATACGTTTAAATATTACAATATATCTTTGGCTATCCAACTTACCGGATCGTATGGAAATCAGGTAATGAATGGGGGTTATAGAACAGTAGGAACATTAACCAATGATTTTAGAGATGCGTCCCAGTATGCTTATGATCATTCCTGGTCACCTGAAAATCCAAATGCTCGCTTCGCATTGCCCATGCTTAATGTCAAGGATTTTAGAGGAAGTTATTTTTTTGATACTTACATTGAAGATGCTTCATTCCTGCGTATTCAAAGTGTGGTTTTAACTTACGATTTTTCTAAAACATTCTTACGGAGATCTAAACTTCAAGCATTAAGCGTTAATTTGAATATCCAGAATCTGTTTACATTCACAAATTATTCTGGTCTTGATCCGCAGGCATCAT
Organism: Paludibacter jiangxiensis; assembly: GCA_945870155.1. Taxonomy (GTDB): domain Bacteria; phylum Bacteroidota; class Bacteroidia; order Bacteroidales; family Paludibacteraceae; genus Paludibacter; species Paludibacter jiangxiensis_A. The sequence continues at coordinate 407 of CAMBSB010000243.1, forward strand.
GGGGTTACCGAACAGATCCACTCCGACGTGGTGTTGATTATTACGATGGATACCCTATTCAAAGAACAGCCTCTTTAGGACTAAAGTTAAGTTTTTAAAAGAATAAATATTTCATTATCAGATTTATATGAAAAATACTAAAATAATCATAGTTGCAATGCTTGTTGGAATATTTAGTTCTTGCGACGATTTTTTAAACGTTGCTCCTGACAGAGATATTTTTGCAACAAAAGCGAATGCCTACAAAAGCGAAGCCGATTTTGAGTCAGGTATAATGGGATGCTACAAAACATTTGCTCAGACCTATAATGACAATTTGTTGATAATAGCCAACACTATGGCCGATGACTCCTATAATCCTCGTGTGAGCCAGTTCGACAACACTGCTTATTTAAAATTATTCAAACCCGGTCAGTCTGATATTTTGATTTTCTGGTCGCTGTGGCAAAAAAGTTATGCGGCAGTACGTAATGTAAATTTACTTCTTAATTATGTTCAAACTGCGGATATTTCGGCAGAATTAAAAATAAAATATGAAGCAGAGGCAAGGTTCTTAAGAGCTTATCTCTATTTCGATCTGGTAAAAGTTTGGGGTGATGTGCCTTTGGTTTTGGCACCACTCGAAAATATCAACGAGGCATATTCCATTATCAGAACGCCAAAAGTTGATGTTTACAAACAGATTTACAACGATGTAGATTATGCAATAAATCATTTAGCAGAATCGCATGACCCAAGCCGAACAAATGTGTACGCTGCCCGAATGCTTAAAGCCAGAGTTTTATTGTACGACGCAGGTGCCACTTTTAAATACGATAATGAGGCTCTGTCTTTGCTAAATGGGATTACAGGCTTTGAATTGATGGAGAATTTCAGTGACTTGTTTAATAACCCATCAAAAGAAAATTCTAAAGAATCCATTTTTGAATTGCAATTTGCTGCGACAACAGGTATGGGGACAAAAGTACCATCGAGTTTTACCAATTCAGATTATATCAAAGGAGTGCCTGTTGGATCGGTTCCTAATGGCATGAATGATTGTGCACCATCGCCCAAACTTATCGAATTAATGAGTTCGGACGATGATAAAAGAAAGGCATCTACCTGGGAGTGGTATGGTAAATCCATTGGCAAACCCATTAATACTGCAAATCCTGTAAACATAAAATTTACTTTTATGATACCCTCAACCAGTTTTGTTAATGAAGCCGGAAATAATATTATTTTAATGAGATATGCAGATGTATTACTGTTGAGAGCCGAAATAAATGCGCGTTTAAATCCAAACGATCAAACATTGGCATTGGCCGATTTAAACCTTATAAGGAACAGAGCCGGTGCCGGAAGCTTAGCTAATACACTCACCAACGACGAAGTGAAAAACTTTATTGATCTGGAACGTTTCAAAGAGCTTGCATTCGAAGGACAACGTTGGTGGGATTTAATCAGAACAGGTAGAGCAATTGCAGTAATAAACGAATTTAACCAAAGGCCGGATATGGTTTCCAAATTTACACCATACACTCCCAGCCTTATGACTGAAGACTTTTATGTTTTTGCAATACCGTTTCAGGTTATCGACAATAATCCGAAAATTACTCAAAATCCGAACTTAAACTAACAAATAAAATCACAACCATGAGATACTTTCTAATACTTTTAACAATATTTTTTATTTCATGCAAAACTGAAATAGAACAACCAATAGTGGATACTGAAAGCTATTATCTGGCAAAAAAAGTTATGCCGGTTTTTATACCATCGTATCTTCCTCGCAATTCAGATGTTATAATACGTTCTTTAAATTTCAGGCCGGTAAATACGAGTGACACCTACGACACCTTTCAGGCAATGAATGATTTTCATGTTACCCGTTTGGAATGGTGTTATATCTCCAATTTAACCGATGCACAAGCCCTGGTGAAAACCGCAGCAGTAAAATCAAGTGGACGGTTTTTTGGTGCATCAGTTAATACCAGTGTTACGAGTGTAAATGCCTCTGTAAATTTGAATGGAGAGCCTGTTTATTCGAAACATCAGCGTACATGGACAACTCCACCAATGATTGGTTGTATGTCAAATCCTGCCTATTATCAATTGCATTTGAACGACATGATTCGAACTTGCAATGTAGGAGCAGCTTCTATTCAGCGTGATGATCCGGGACAGGCAGAATCAATTATGTCAATTGGTGGCTGTTTCTGTAATTATTGTATGGACAACTTCAGACTTTGGTTACGTAGAAATGCCTCGGCAGATTCTCTGAAAATTTTTGGTGTATCTGATATTACTACTTTTAATTATAAAACCCATTTGCAATCATTGGGTAATGTGCCGGTAGGCGATGCTTTCTCAAGTTGGAAGGGAGGAAGATTGAAAGAATTATTTGCAAAATATCAATCACAAACAAATTACGACTTTTTTATCCACCTGCGAAGTGATTTGACGAAAGCGCTGGGTAAGGAAATACCCATGTCCGGAAACAATACTTCTTATCAGGATTGGAGTAAACCATTTTATAAAATATTTGACTGGGGTATGTCGGAAATGATGGTATCGACCGGTACCGCAAAGAACATATACGAACGCTCACGAGCTGCTTTGCAATTGTCAAAAAAACAAGTTTTCAGTACTCCAAAATTTCTAACTCCAAATGAACTGACTGATAGTGCACGGTTGAAACTGAACCGAAAAGTTATTGCACAGGCCTATGCATGCGGTGCAGTGCCGGTAGTTCCCTGGGATTTGTACGACCAACTAACTACAGGTAATGAACGTTTTTTTGGAAAAAAAGAGGATTATGCTGATTTATTTGGCTTTGTGAGAGCTGTTGCTCCCTATTTGGACAACTATGTAGAAGTAGCTGCTTATGGTAAGGATTTGACAGTTTCGGCCACTCAACCAAAGATTATCCTGAATGACTTGCCGGAAAATGTATACGCTATAGTGAGGGTAGTGCCTCAATCAACAGAAAACGATATAGTTATCCACATAGTAGATTGGAGAGATGAAAAAACCGCATTTAATATTGATATTGACAAACGAAAGTTATTTGCAGGGAATAAAGTGTCATTTAAAATGCTTACCAGCAAGCCATTTGACCAGGATATAAATACACAGGTTGAAGTTGCTGCAAAACAAATGCTGACTACAAATGAGCTTTTTTCGGCTAAACAATCTTCAGCATATCTGCCTTTTATCGATGAGAGACAACTGGATGTAGTTGAAAGTGGAAACACGATAACTCTATCTGTTTCAACTGTTTCTCCATGGGGTATAATTATTGTTTCTAATTTACATTAATTGATTGAAAAACGATGAGAAATAAAATCACAAATAAGAGTCGATTGATTATTTACCTGTGTGTAACTATATTAAGCGCTTCATGTAAAGATATAGAAATACCTGAAGAATTCTCACAAACAGTCGAGATTGTTTCAACTTTACCTGTTTCTACGGCAACAGCAGGCATTGCTCCGGGTACTGAAATTACTTTTACCGGAGTAAATGTTATGAATATCAGCAAAGTTATGTTTGGCGATTTTGAAGCAACTATTCTGAGTAAAAAACTTTTCGCCATTAAAGTTACGGTACCTGCCGGCAATTTGATTCAGGAAGCCACTACTAAATTGCGGTTAAGAATTTACGACAGTATAAATACAGAACCCATATATGAATCTGATTTTTGGGTATATGTGGCATTGAAAGATACACGAATAACATCCCATACACCGCTCACCGGTGTAACCATTGGCGATATGATTACTTTTGGTGGAAACAATCTGGATAAAGTAAAAAGAATATTGCTGAATGACATCAGTATTGGTGCTACTGATTTTTTAACTCAATCGAATACTAAAATTGAGATGCGTGTACCTACAAAAATGTCTTCTGCATTGAGTCCGGGTCTAAACGAGGTAAAACTTTCTGCAGTTTGGGATGATAATGGAACCGACGAAACCTTGGTGTTGAATAGTGCTTATAAGCTTGTAATACCTCAGGTTACAGTCGTAAATCCACATGCTAACCCACTAAAAATAGGAAATGAAATTACATTTACCGGGTTGTACCTCGATAAAGTAGACTCAGTTTATGCCGGCACAGTGAAAACACGTATTAAAAAGAAAACCGCCAATTTATTAACAGTAGTGTTGTTGAATGGTAGTTACAACAACAATACAGGAAATCCAATACCATTGAATTTTATCGGGTATTATGGTTTTTACAAACAGCAACTAGGATTGCTTTCAAATACTTTTGTTGATACTACTCCAATTCAGGAGGTTGACCCACCGGTTGTAAGTGATATAACAGCAGCCGATGGTTACTACCTGAAGAAAGAAGTGGTGATTACCGGAACAAATTTATCGGTGGTAGATGAGGTAATTGTGGGTGGCTTGAATGCTAAAATTCTGGCTGACAGAACAAATACACAGCTTAAATTCCTTGTGCCTGAAGATTTTACATTTAATTCACCGCAAGAGTGTGATATTGAGCTATCGTTCGGAACAGCATCGCCTACAATTGTTGGTTCAAAGGTAATATATCCATTCTATTATTGGAAAGATTTACAAATCGGTGCACAGGGTGCTGATAAAACGATTGGAAATTTCTTTGTACCCGATAGTGGTAAGGTATTTACCCCCGATGAGTGGTACAATAAATCCATTGATATTTTTGCCAGGAATTTTATTTCCGGTGCATCTACCATGAATCCTTGCAGTGCTCAAAATACATTGAATAAAACGCTAATAACCAGTTCAGATCAGTATTATAGTGTTCCGCCATATATGCTATTTACATATACCAATTCGCAAATAAGAATTTACAATACATCCTGGAGTAGTGCACAGTTTAATTTGTTCAAAAAGGCAGACAATACAGCCCTGACTACTAAGAATCTATTTGGAACTCCACTTGTATTCTTCAAGGTGTTAGGTTTCAATGGTGCAGGTGGTTCAGATAGAGCTTATGCCGATTCTGTTCGTGCAGGTACAATTACATGTTTATCGAACTATAATGTTGGTGTTAGTACAGTAAAAACAGCTTTTGTTACGAATCCATTGTATGTAGCAAGTAGTACAATAAACTCTTCGTTCGATGCGAACAGTGTGCTGTTGATGCAACAGGTAACGTATGATTGGGGTAAAGCACTCACTTCCTCTACACCTATGACATATGTTTATAAATCAGGATTCATAAGAGTAAAATCAGTAACTAATCCTACAAGTTCATCAGCTGTAATGACTTTCGACTGTTATTGGCCAAAAAATCACAGATAAAATAAATTCAATGAAAATAAAAATAATCATATTATCTATCCTGTATTCGGTAACACTATCAGCTCAGAATTTGATTGTGAATGGAGATTTTGAAGGTACTAACATTGCTGAATATGCAAACACGCTTAATTTACCTGATTACCTGCCACGTAACTCGGATGTTATGATGCGCTGTTTGAATTTCAGACCGGTAAATTCGAATGATACACACAATACTTTTACAGCCATGAATGATTTTCATGTTACACGGTTGGAATGGGTATATGCCACTAACCTGACTGATGCTGCTGCCACTCAAAAGATTAGTGAAGTGAAAGCAAGTGGCCGATATTATGGAGGTACAGCCAGTAATTCCGGATCATTGCCGAATAATTACAGTTGTGTAAATCTGAATGGCGAAAATGTAACCTGGCAGCACATGCGTGCCTGGGTTCCGGCCATAGGTGTTGGGTGTATGAATAATCCAAATTACTATCAACATCAGCTAACTGGTTGGACCAAAGTCTTTACTCAGGGAGCCAACTCTTTGCAAAGAGACGATGCAGGGCAGGGCAAAGATATTTATACAATTGGTGGCTGCTTTTGCGA
>CAMBSB010000244.1 GCA_945870155.1 Paludibacter jiangxiensis
CAATTGTGAGTACACAAGTAAGATATTTTTTGGAATCTACAAACGATATTTCAATTTATAATTCCTCACAAATGACTGCTAAAAATCAATTCATTAAAAATCAACGAATTAATTTTAAAATAATTATGAATTTCTTCGCTTATTTGCTACAAAATCATTTCGCTTCCCTGCAAAAATATCATATCTGTTATACCAACAGTCCAAAGTACCGTTCAATAACTTGATACGTTCTGTGGGTTTTAGTCCAATTTTATCCAGACATTCTTCGTGTGAGCTGATTACCCAGCAACTTGTACCCGGAAATTTATGCTTAATGGTTGTACCAAGTGCAGCATACAAACCAAATATATCATCCGAAGTAATTCTTTCGCCATAAGGTGGGTTGGTAACTATCAAGCAGTTTTCGGCAGGTGCTTCCAAATCTTTAATTGATTTTACTTGCAATTCTATATTTTTCATCAGACCGGCACTCTTAATATTCTGTTCACTTATTTGAATGGCTCTTTGCGAAATATCAGACCCGTAAATTTTGAAATCAAATTTTCTTTCGGCTGAATCATCGTTATAAAGGCTGTCAAATAGTTCACTATCAAAGTCTTTCCACTTTTCAAATCCAAAAGATGAACGATAAATACCAGGCGGAATATTCAATGCAATCAATGCAGCTTCAATTAAGAGTGTTCCGGAGCCACACATGGGATCCAAAAAATTTGATTGACCATTCCAACCGGCCATGATTAACATTCCAGCTGCAAGTGCCTCATTTAGAGGCGCTTCATTTTGCGATATTCTGTAACCGCGTTTGTGCAATGAATCTCCTGAACTGTCAAGAGAAAGTGTACAATGATGTTCAGCAATGTGAATATTGAGCATCAATTGCGGATTGTCAATTCTTACTGAAGGTCTGTCGCCGGTACTTTCTTTAAACCAGTCTACTATGGCATCTTTCACGCGATATGAAACAAACTTTGAATGCCGGAATTCTTCTGAATATACAGTTGAATCAATTGCAAAAGTTGTGTCAACTGCCATATAATCAGTCCAATTCAGTTTTTTTACTTCATCATAGACCTCATCAGCGTTTTTAGCATCAAAAGTATGAATGGGTTTAAGCACTCTGGAAGCAGTTCTAAGATGTAAATTTGCTTTATACATCAAAGCTTTATCGCCAGTAAATCTTACCGCTCGCCTTTGAATTTCCACGTTATTTGCACCCAAATTTACTAACTCGTAAGCCAAAACTTCCTCAAGACCTTTAAAAGTCTTAGCAATCATTTCAAATTCCATATTTTTATTTACAATTTATTCATATACTATTCGGCTTGCCGCTAAGCTTGCCTAGAATTCACCATTATGAATGTTTACAATCACCACATCACCATATCACCACATCGACACATCGACACATCATCACATCATCACATCACCACATCAGCACATCAGCACATCACCACATCACCTCATCACCACATCACCTCATCATCCCATCACCACATCATTACTTTCTTTGCACCAGTTTAGCTCCTTCAGGTACATCGGTATCAACCCATATATTTCCCCCAATCACAGCATTATCCCCGACTTTGATAGTACCTAAGATAGTTGAATTTGAATATATTATCACATTATTACCTATATTTGGATGGCGTTGAATTCCTTTTATTGGATTACCATTAGCATCCAACGGGAAGCTTTTAGCACCTAAAGTTACACCCTGATACATTTTTACATTATGTCCAATTATAGCAGTTTCACCTATCACCACTCCGGTTCCATGATCAATTGTAAAAAAATCACCAATTGTAGCTCCAGGATGTATATCGATACCTGTTTCTGAATGTGCCATCTCGGTAATAATACGTGGAATTAATGGCACATTTAGTTTAAGTAAAGCATTGGCTATCCGATAGTTACTTATTGCCCTTATACTTGGATAACAAAAAATAACTTCACCAAAACTCTTCGCGGCAGGATCCCCGTTATATGCAGCAACAACATCGGTATGCAGTTTTTTGCGAATATTGGGTAGTTCCGAAACAAATGATCCGGCTTTTTCTTTCGAAATTTTGTCAATTTCGGAGCAGGTTGCCGAAGCTGAATTGGTTTCAAAACACATACCGGCTTTAATTTGAGATGTCAGTAGTGTTTGTAATTTATCTATATTTACTCCGATATGATAAAGCATAGTTTTTGAATTCACGTCGGCATTACCAAAATATCCTGGAAATAATATCGAACGTATTAGTTGTACTATTTCATTCAACACTTCCACTGATGGCATGGGATTATTTTCGTTTTGTTGATGGCAAACATCTCTAAAGCCTTCAAAATCAGAAAGTATCTTAATGGTTTCTAAAAGTTTTTTGTTCATATTTTACAAATTTTTAAAATTTGACTCAATTGCTTCAATCGCATTTCGTGTACGTTTTTCCCCCTGACCATTTACAATGAAAAAAGCTGTACCTAAATTTTGAATCTCTTTTTTGTACCAATCAAAAAAATATTCTCTGTCGGCACCATGTTCTCTCACAGCATCAGGAATCCATGGTAAATCCGGCGCACAGAGTAAATAGAAATCAAAATAATTTTCACACAGATAATCTTTTAAAAAATCAGGTATTTTTTTATAACAATACTCAAACCATACTTTGGTTATTATCAATTCAGTATCGAAAAAAACATATTCAGGTGAGTTTTTTAGCGAATAAATTTGCTGAATTTGAATTTGATTTTTTGCAATTTCACAAATATCATCATAATTATAAGGTCTATCTAATTGCTCTACGTAAGTGCGAGCGTATTCAGGTATCCAATCTCCTTTAAAATAGGCTGCTAATTCCTGAGCTAATTCAGATTTTCCTGTAGATTCAGGCCCAATTATTCCAATTCTTATCATTTAATAATATAATAAATGCCTGATAATATAATTTTTTATTTAAATAATTAACTCAGAATTTTTCAATCATTTTGAATTGAATTTCAATTTATAAATTCAATTGTCGTTTTGCTGAAAATTATTTATCTTTGTCAAAAAAAATCATGTGCAAAATTACTCCTTTTATTCTGGTTTTTAGCATAGTGTTACAATTTAACTGTAAAATTGAGGCACAAAATCTTGATATTAACATTTTAAAGCCAATAAATCAGAACTCTTCCGAATTTCTACGTTCCTATTCTGAAATTATTTCAAACACTACAACTGTAGTTGCCTTAGCACCTCCGGCTGTTATAGGAATAATGTCATTAATTGAAAAAGACGATGAGATGTTTAAAATTGCCTTAAATATGGGTGCAGCAATAGCTGTGGATGGAATTATTGTTCAGTCCATTAAACGAACAGTAAGACGCCCCCGACCTTACTCAACTTATCCCGAAGATATTATAGGTTACCAAACGCTTAGTTCCTTATCTTTTCCTTCGGGACATACTTCATTGGCATTTACTACTGCAACTTCAATGAGTTTAAATTATCCAAAATGGTATGTTATTGTTCCTAGTTTTTTGTGGGCTGGTTCAGTAGGATATTCGCGAATGAATTTAGGTGTTCATTATCCATCGGATGTATTGGCTGGAGCTTTGTTAGGTGCGGGTAGTGCCTATTTAAGCTACAAAGTAAATAAATGGTACTGGAAAAAGAAAAACAACAAAAAAATCATTGGTTTAAATAATTATTTTTAATTAAAAATGATTGTAATTATAAAGAAACCGAGCAGAAATTAATTCTACCCGGTTTCTTTTAATCATATATTATTTTGAGTTTTTTTAGAATCCAACTACAGCTTGTGCAACAATTCCTTTAAAATTTGCCATACTTCTAATATCATTGTATAGGAAGCCATCATAATTCTGATTGGTATATTCAACCTTAGCCATAACATTTTTTGTAATAAACCATCCCGCACTTACAGCTAATCTATCAATAGCTACATCATACATTCCTTTTTTTGCTCCAGTAAAACTATATGCAGAAGTCCCTGCAACACTTCCTACAGGTATAGCTGATATATCAGCAAGATCTGCTGCTAAATACTGTTGTGATTTAGCAATATTATAACGTACACCAATCCAGAAATTTTCATTTTTACCAAAGCGATAAAGTAAATCAGTTACTATTTGTGAAGCTTTACGATCGCCGGAAATTTCTGTTCTTGAACGACCAGATAAACTTTCTACTGTTGTAAATGATTCTAAACCATTGAATTTAACGAATAAATTGCCCATTAAGCCTGTAATTTTATCACTAAAACCTGGATTGTAGCGACCTGTTGAAAAGTTTGCAGTTCCAGGCGCTTCATGATGTATAACACCAAAATAGTTAGAGCCTGTACGGTCACCTCCTAGTAATGTTCCACTTGATGCCCCCGAGTTTAAATATACAGAGCCTGTTAAACGTACACGAAGTTTTTCTGTTAGTTGCTTGTCATAACCCAATTTTGCAATAATTGAAGGATTGTTTTTACCTGCCGAAATAAGAGTTTTTGGTGTAACTGTGGTGTTGAAAGAAGAATCAATAACACTGATATTGCCTTTTAATAAACCATTTGTTACACTAGCCACACCAATAAAACCATTGTAATTTACATTCGCTTCCATCCCAATTTCTGTTGCAAACTCATCAATAATATGATTATCGATAAATGGATTTAAAATTGCATTTCCTCCATCGGTACGTCTAAAATGAGCATCGCCATAATTAACTTCCATCTGACCAACTTTAATAGTTGTATATTTCATAATATTGTCGACAAAATCAAGTTTTAGAAATGGAAGTTTATCAAATTGAATAAATCCACCTTTTACCCATGTTTCATTGTGGTGACGAGATGCTAAGTATAATTCCATATTTAATGCAATTCCGTCAGCCAATTTTGTTTGTAGTAAAAGATTTGCAGATGCCAGATTAAATCCAGGTCTAATTGCTGTAAGTTTGTTTTGTTCAACTGTTGATACAATTCTTGAAGTCGCTTTGTTAGAATGACTTAGTGCTTGAAAACCTTGTGTAAAACCACCTCCTATTGTAGTTTTAATACCTTTAAATTCCACATCGCTTTTTGGAGTTTCAAATACATTGATTCCATCTTTGTTATTTGCACGAAATTGTGCGTTTGCCATGCTGCAAATTATTGTAGCAGCTAAAATCATAATTCCTTTTTTCATAAATTTTAAATTTAATTTTTATTGTATAATTAATTGAGAGTTAGTTGATTTCCATTAAAAGTAGCATCAAATTTTAAAGTTATGGCATCACCAACTTTCATTACACCTAACATGGCAGTTGGAGGTTTCATTTTAAAATCTGTCATTTTCAATCCTATGCTACCTTTAAATTGATATAATCCTGATTTAGTGATTTTACCACTTGATTTTAAAGCAATTTTTCTTGTAACTCCTGCCATTGTTAAGTCGCCGGTAATTGCTACATTTATTTCTTCGTTTCCTATTTGTAATGAATTTACCTCAGATAATTTAAAAGTTATATTTGGATACTTTTCTATATTAAATGCTTCATAAGTTTTTGTATCCATAAGTTTCTCACCACTTTTAATAGATTTTACAGGAATACTAATTAATAAGGACTGCACTTGTTTTGTACCTGTTAAAACAATTTCACCATTCACTTGAGTAACTTTACTTTGAAAATCATGAACGTTAGTTGTTCCATTGATAGTCATGTTGAAAGTTTTTGGATCAATTTTTAAGCTTTGAGCTTGTAACTGAACTATTGATAAAATAGTTATAAATAATCCAAGTTTGAAATTTTGAGGGATAAGATTTAATTTTGACATGTTGTTGATTTTTAATTTGTTATTATTCGATTTAAAGACTATGTATGCTATAGGAAAAGTAGGATAGAAGTGGAATATTTATTCCTAAAACCACAAATGCTATATTAATAATTGGTTTATAAATGCTAATATTTAGAAATACAATAAAAACTATAGAAATAGTAGGATTGATATGTAAAAAAATAATATTTGTAAAAATATCATCTTTTGAACCTTGTTATAAATTTTGATTTATGATTTGTTGTAAATTTTTGTTCAATAAAATTTGTTTAAAATCCTGATTAAATTCATTCCAAAAACATCTTGCTACACAATCTGAAGACCTATTGCATATAGTTTTGTTAATCAAACATTCAACCACTTCAATTTTTTCAAAAGCAGTATAAATATCTAACATAGTTATTTCCTCAGGCAAGCGTGTTAACTTATAACCACCTTTTCCTTTGGTATTTGCAATTAATCCCTTAACTTT
>CAMBSB010000245.1 GCA_945870155.1 Paludibacter jiangxiensis
GATGAGTACCACTTTAGGTACAACAGGCGCTCAAATATGGAGACAATCTTCGATTTACTCATAAGAAAGATGGTTTTAAAAGAACCTATACGTTTATAATCAATATATTAACTCGGGCGGTCTAAGCGCCTATACCAATTAATTTATTTCAGATATATGAGCAAAGAGTTTAATCTTCGTTTGGTTCTTCGTGTTATGGGTAGTTTGGCACTTGTTGAAAGTGTTTTACTATTGTTTGTATGTATTATCCCGCTAATTTATGGCGAAGATGATGCCCACTTTTTTCTTATTTCATCGTTAATAAGTTTTTCATTCTCAGCACTTGCCTTGTATCTTGGTAGAAATCCTTCATTATCTATTGGCAAACGTGAAGGTTCAGTAATTGTTACTTTTACCTGGATAATATTTACGCTTATTGGCTTGTTACCTTTTTGGATGAGTGGAAGTATTCCATCCTTTACCGATGCTTTTTTCGAAACAATTTCAGGATTTACTACCACGGGAGCTTCAATTCTTAACAATATAGAAGAACTTTCGCATGGTATGCTTTTTTGGCGAAGTTTAACTCACTGGATTGGTGGACTAGGAATAATTGTCATTTCATTAGCCATTCTTCCTGTTTTTAGCACCAGTGGAACACAACTTTTTGCTGCCGAAACCACTGGACCTACAAAAGACAAAATTCATCCAAAAATTAATGAAACAGCCAAACGCTTATTTGTAATTTACATAATACTTACATTGTCTGAAACTATTCTCCTAATCTTTGGAGGTATGAGTTTGTTTGATGCTATTAATCATTCATTTGCAACAATTGCAACCGGTGGTTTCTCAACCAAACAGGCAAGTGTTGGATATTGGGATTCAGCTTATATTCAGTATATTATAAGTATTTTTATGATACTTTCCGGAATAAATTTTGGACTATATTATTTTGCCTTTAAAAATAAATTTGAAAAACTAAGGGAAAATGAAGAGTTGCGCTATTACTTGATAGTTTTATTTGTTTTTGTAACAATAGTTGCATTATCTTTAGTTGATTTCTCAAACTTAGCTAATTTTTCGATGCTCGAAAAGGCATGGCGCGATTCACTCTTCACAGTTTCGTCTTTGATGACAACAACAGGTTTTTGTACTGCCGATTATATGATGTGGAAGCCTTTAACCTGGGTTATTTTACTGATTGTAATGCTTACCGGTGCTTCGGCGGGATCTACAAGTGGTGGTATTAAAATGATACGTGTTGTGATTTCAGGCAAAGCCTGTTATTATGAATTCAAAAGATTAATTCACCCCAATGCAATTATTCCAATTAAATATAATGGTCATTTGGTTCGCGAAGATATTTTAACGCGAGTTTTGGCTTTTACCTTGCTTTACCTTGTTGTGGCAGGATTTGGAATTTTAGTTTTGGCTATGTCGGGTATGGGTTTTTTAGAATCGACTGGTGGTATGATTACATGTTTAGGTGGAGTAGGACCCGGACTTGGTTTAGTAGGTCCTGCAGGAAATTTTCATGATATTCCGGAGTTCAGCAAATGGTTTTTGTCATTGATGATGTTAGCCGGACGTTTGGAGCTTTATACTGTTTTCCTATTATTTACACCGGCATTTTGGAAAAGGTAAATTTATATTAATTTTTGATAATAGAATCATTCACCAAACAGTATTATAATTTTAAATTTATAAGATAAAAAACGGACTTTGCTCAGAATTCGAGCAAAGTCCGTTTTTTTGTAATTAATTAGTTAATTAATAGCTAAATAGTCAATTTATTAAAATCTTACTCCCACTCGCAAATCAGCGTAATGCAATCTAATACGTTCAGGTTCATTGAATTGTGGATAGGATGTGTAACTATATTGAATTTTTGCAAAGTATTTTATTCTGGTGTTTGTATTGAAATTTAAACCAAAATCAAATTGAGTTTGATGCCCAAATAAAGAACCCTCCGTGCCGGTTTTACGCATATTATTTAACAGTAAGCCATAACCCAGAAAAGGTACAATTTTTGATTTTTTTGTCAATTCATGTCGTACAGTCCAACCATAATTTAGCATATGTATGCTTTTTGAATCAACATCATCGGCCATCAGCACGGTATATCCCATTGGAACAGTTATATATGCCGCCGGTTTTAAGCCATTCAAACCACTTAGCTGCCAGGCATAATCAAATAACATTCCGTAACCGTGTGTTGCCTTGTTATCAAAATTCGATTGACCGAAAACATTGCGATAACCCATCTCAAAACTATATTGTTTTGGTACTTTAGCCAATGTTACATTTTGTGAAAAAATAATGATTGAAAGGAAAATAAAGAATATTAAAATAAAGTTTTTTTTCATGATGTAAAAAATATATTTGATATTTAATTTTATTCTAATCAACTGGAAAAGAATAATTTATATATTAAAAGTTTGAGTTGAACAATGTGTATTTCTGTTGTTGATTAAAATTATAATCGACAAATAAATGTTTGAAAATTTTGATGCTTAGGAATAGAGTGGGGGAGGTCTGTTAAAAAGTGTCTGTTTATGAATATGATTATAATAAACGAAGTAGTATAGCAAATTTAATTTTGTAATTTGAACCGGGATAACAGTTTTAGTTGCTTCAATTTCGTGACTTATGGTTTCAGTATCAAAAAAATGTATAGTTACTTGCGAATTTAAATCTTTCTGTATTATTATAATATTCTCATTTATAATAACTTTCGGGCTAATTGATTTGTCTGTTTTGAAATTTGGTGCTAATAAAAATGAAATATAAGCCACTACCATCAAAATTTGAGGTATAAACGAAGCAAATATTCCACTATCAAACATATTCATTAAAAGTGTTTTTTAAGTACCGAGCCTTTTTGGGGACTCGAACCCCAGACCTATTCATTACGAATGAATTGCTCTACCAGCTGAGCTAAAAAGGCGAAATGTAGTATTTTTTCAAAACGGGTACAAATATAGCTTTTTTATTGGTATTTAATTTTGTTTTTGGTTGAAACGATAAAATCATTGCATTCAAAAGCTTAGTATTTTTCGAAACCGGAAAAATACTAATACGCTGCTTTTACTTTATAGCCCAAAGCTCTTAATTTTTCGATAATACCGGTTTTACCCGGTAAATGTAAAGCCCCTACTGCAATAAAACAACTGTTTTTACCCATCAAATCAGGTAATTGTGTAATCCATGCTTCATTTCTTTTGTCGAGCAATTCCACCATTTTCTCATCGCTTATACTAGTTTTATTATCTGTGTTTTTCGAGAATAAAAATAATTTGTCTAAATTTCCTTTTTTGTAAAGATTGTTTAATGTAATCATTTCATTTCTAACACTATCTTTGTTTTGAATAGTTTCATAAAGCAGGTCGGCTTGCGATTGTAAATCTTTTGTATCGAACAATAGTTCAATTTGTTTGTCAATTGTTTCAAGCCCAAACACTTTTTTCCCTTTTTCGTTGGCTGCAATTTGGAAATAGGAGTCAGATTGAGCATCATCATAAACTTTTGTTACTCTTCTGAACAGTTCAATTTCGTACAAACTAAGAATTAAGCTTGGGTGTAATCTCGAAAGTTCATTTAATCCAATTTTTAAAGTAGATTTAAGCTCATTATCAACAATTTGATATTTTGTACTATCCAAAAAATCTTTTATAGTTTTATGATCAGGTATAATAGAAGCTTGTTTAATTTTTGATGTTGCATCAATACTATTGATTACAACTTCACCTACAACAGCATTGCATGTATTAAAAGACTTGTATAATCCGGGAATGCTATCCAAAAAACTTAAGGGAATTAAGTGGTGTGTTCCAAAAATATAAGTTGTTTCTTTAAGTCCGTTACCACTCACTTTCCAGAGTAGTTGCGCTTGCGATAAAAAAAAACAAAATAAAAAGATTGATGTAATTTGTAAACGCTTCATGCTTTATATTGTTAATTATATGACAAAGTTAATTCATTTTAGGTCTAAAAATTTATATTATTGTTTATTTCTATCAGTTTTAGAAATTATTATTGTTTCTTTGTGTAAGTTTATCCTTTTGAAATAATTTGAGCATAATAATTTCATTTTCGACTCATTTATTTTTATCTTTGTATTTAAATAAAAACTACTATTTTATATTAAATTTATATGACACTACAACAACTTGAATACATAATAGCTTTAGATAAGACCAGACATTTTGTACGTGCTGCCGAAATGTGTGGCGTAACTCAACCAACATTAAGTGCTATGATTCAGAAGCTTGAGGATGAAATGGATTGCCGAATTTTCGACAGATCGTCACATCCAATAGTACCTACTCAAGTAGGTGAAATTATTATACAACAGGCACAAGTTATACTCTTTAATGTGAGTTTACTCAAGGAGAATGTAATTACTCAAAAAGGAGCACTTTCAGGTTCGTTGATGTTGGCAATGATACCCACTGTAGCACCTTATTTATTACCCAATTTCATTTCTACTTTTCGCCATGATTATCCTGATATTTCATTGAAAGTTACTGAAATGCGCACTGAGTCGATAATAAAAAAATTACAAACTGCCGAAATCGATATGGCGATTCTGTCTACGCCTCTTGATGATCCGAAAATTCTAGAAGTTCCACTTTATTACGAAAAGTTTGTAGCCTATATTTCACCCAACGAATCAATATTTTCAAAAGAAGAAATTTCTACTTCCGAAATGGCTTTGGATCATTTGTGGGTATTAGAAGAAGGACATTGCCTTCGTAATCAGGTGTTTAATTTTTGTCATAACAATTTGCATACATCTACATACGAGGCTGGAAGTATAGATACTTTAGTGAAAATAGTTGATGTGAATGGAGGTTATACAGTAATTCCGGAGCTTCATGTAGATTTGTTGAATGAAACACAAAAACTTAATTTACGGAAAATTGTTCGTCCCGAAGCTACACGCGAAATCTCCTTGGTAATTCGCCATGATTATGTGCGAGAAGGACTTATGAATGCTGTAGCCAATACAATTAAGCAAATTATTCCCCATCACATGTTGGATGCGCGACTTAAAAAGTTTGCTATCAAATTATAATTTTTGAAATTAATATCTTGTTGTTGAATTGATATAATTCATTGGTTTACTGATATATAAAATATCATAATATATGCATTCAAATTTTAGGCATTTGCTATTACGCCGCTTATTTATACCATTGCTTGCATTAATTTTTTTAGTTGTAATCGGATTTTTCGGTTACATATTATTGGAAGGTTATACGGCATTGGAATCAATTTATATGTTGGTAATAACCTTTGCCACAATTGGTTATGGCGAAGTGCAAGCCTTGTCGGATAATGGACGAATTTTCACAATCTTATTGATTATTGGCGGATTTTCGGTAGGATTGTATGCAATTAGTCAAATTTCTACTTTTTTTATCGATGGAGAATTGTCTAAACTTTTAAAAATCAAAAGAATGAACAAAACATTAAAAAATTTAAAGGATCATTACATTGTTTGTGGATACGGCAAAACAGGAAAGAAAGTTATTGAAGATTTATTGTTGAAGAATAAAAAAGTGGTTTTAATTGAAAATCATGTTGAACGAAATGACAGGTTAAAAGATTTTTATGATGATAATTTAATACATATAACCGGAGATGCTACAAGTGACGAGGTATTGTTACAAGCCGGAATTGAAAGAGCAAAATATTTGATTTCTGTGCTAACTACCGATGCTGAAAATTTATTTGTAACACTGAGTGCTAAGGATTTAAATAAGAATATTAAAGTCATTACCAGGGTGGAAGAAACAAATTCAACAGGAAAATTTAATAAAGCGGGTGCTGATCATTTGATTTCGCCTATTGAAATTGCATCCGAAAGAATAGATTCAATAGCAACCAATGGAAGTGATTTTTACGATTTTGCACAATTTTTTGGCATAAACGATAATTCACACGACTATAAGTTTGGACTGGTTCAGATTAATGCAGGGAGCGATTTGGTGGGAAAATCGTACCGTGAAGCAAATATTCCCCAACGTACGCAATTGGTTGTAATAGGTTTTTATTCGTTAAGTAACGAGCTACAGGTCAATCCAAAAGCTGATAATCAAATACAATTGGGCGACAGATTGCTCGTTTTTGGTTTAGAAAATCAAATTAATGATCTAAAAGTAATTGCTAAGCATTAAAGAGTGAGATTTTAATAGAAACTTAAGTTTCAGGAATCACTTCTATAACTACATT
>CAMBSB010000246.1 GCA_945870155.1 Paludibacter jiangxiensis
AAGCTATGTCTAATACTTGCTCTTTCACCCATCGAAGATACTGTTTTTCAATGGAATATCAAAATAATTTACAATAAATATTGCAACTTTTTCGCGCCCAAAACCATAAAATATTCTGTATCATCAACTTAGGGGTGCTGAGTAGTTACGTATTAAATAATGTATTAATTTTCGGTGAAATTAAATAATTGGTGGCTAAGTAAGCTTTTGTGATTGTATTTTTAACAACATAACAAACATTTATTATGAGTAATAACGAGAGTCCATTTCAAAACATAACAGATCGCAAACATTTTTTAATTGGCTGTTATGTTCAGATGTTATCCAGGATCAATGAACACGAAATTATTTCCTTAATTAATAGCAACCCTCAAAATTTTTCGGTATTAGATGAGAACGATGATTCTTTTTTAATAGATAAAGTCATTCAATCATTAAGCATTTATTTTCAGTTAATGACCTTGGTGGAAGAAAATGCCGCTACACATTACCGCCGAAAATTAGAAAATCAAAAAAGTATAGCTTCAATCAGAGGTTCTTGGGCTGAAGTTTTTGAGATTTGGAAAGATCAATGTTTAGAAGAAGATGACATGTTGAGTACCATTTCGCAAGTCAGCGTAATGCCCGTACTTACAGCGCATCCTACCGAAGCAAAAAGGGTAACTGTAATTGAAATTCATCGTGAATTGTATTTGCTTTTGGTTCAAAGAGAAAATGTATCTCTGAGTAAACTAGAACAAAATGAGAATAAAGAAAAAATCATTAATCTTTTGGAAAGATGGTGGAGAACCGGTGAAATATATTTAGAAAAACCAGATGTCAGACACGAAAGAGCAAATATCATATATTACTTAAGTAAAATATTTCCGACGGTTTTAGAAAAAAGCGACCAGCAACTCAAGTGGTCCTGGATTGAAATGGGTTTTAACCCCAATAAAATAAAAAATCCCGATTTTTTTCCAAAAATAAGTTTTGGAAGTTGGGTTGGTGGCGACAGGGATGGTCATCCTTTTGTAACTCCGGGCATTACGCAAGAAACTTTGTTGCTACACAGAAACTGTGCTCTTTCGTTAATTAATTCGCAGTTAATTGCATTGGCAGGTAAACTTTCAATTTCAGCATTAAGTAATCCGGTGCCTTTTTTACTCTCCGAAGCCATTAAAAAAAAATCAAAAGCTTTAGGCGAATCAGGTGAAAATGTAGTACGTAGAAACCATTATGAACCTTGGCGACAATATGTAAGTTTGATTTTATTGCAGTTAGAAAATACTATTTCAGGAAAAAACACAGAGACTAACGCACAATACAGGGCAAGTAAAGCCTTAAGCGAAGACCTGAAGTTTTTGCGGACAATACTTATCAATAACGGTTTGAAAGGAATATCCGAAGATTTACTATTCCCGATAGAAAGAACAGTAAATTGTTTTGGATTCCACCTGGCAAAATTAGACATTCGACAGAATAGTGCTTATCATGACAAAGCTATCTCGCAAATTTTGATGACAATTGGCTATAATGATTATGATTTTGAAAATTGGGAAGAGCAAAAGCGTGTAGATTTTTTAAATAAAATTTTAAATAGCTATTCTCCAATAACTGACATTACTGTTTCTTACGGAACAGAAGCAGATAATGTATTGGATTGTTATAGAGTTGTTCGAAATCACATCAATCAATATGGTTCCGACGGAATAGGTTCATTTATTATTAGTATGACCAGAAATCTCAGCGATTTGCTTGTGGTGTATTTGTTGATGGGGGAAACTCAACTGTTAAACACAAACATCAAAGTAGTTCCGTTGTTTGAAACAATAGAAGACCTGAATAATGGCCCCCGGATAATTGATAAATTTCTGCAACACCCCATAACAAAACAAAGGTTTCCTGATAATACGCACAAACAAGAAGTTATGTTGGGTTATAGCGACAGCAATAAAGATGGTGGAACAATTGCCAGCAAATGGAATATATACAAAGCTGAAAAAGAATTTTCAGAAATAGGCAGAAAAAACAATTCAGAACTATACTTTTTTCATGGAACAGGTGGTACCATAAGTAGAGGCGGAGGTAAGTATCATCGCTTTTTAGAAAGTATGCCTACAAATACTGTAAATGGAATTATAAAAATTACAGTACAAGGTGAGTCGGTAGCACAGCTATTTGGAAATCCACTAACTGCAACTTATAACTTAAATGCTTTGGCCTCCGGTGTAGCCAAACACACAATTAAGAGCAGATTTATTAAAAATGAATCAAATTGTCCTTATGAAACAATGGAGTTCTTAGCTCAAAAATCATTCGAACATTACACCGATTTTATTGACACCCCAGGCTTTATTGATTTTTACAGCAAAGCTACCTGCATAGATTTATTGGAAAAAAGCAAAATTGGCTCACGTCCAGCCAGAAGGTCAGGTGTAAGAACTCTAAGTGACCTGAGAGCTATCCCTTGGGTATTTAGCTGGAATCTTTCCCGCATTACAATTACCGGTTGGTATGGTATTGGCCAAGCTTTGAAAAAGTTAAAGGAGGAAAAACCGGAAGCTTTTGATAATTTAAAAATGGCGATTAAAGATTGTGCATTTATTCGGTTTTTATTAATTCAAACAGAAACAAATTTAATACTCTCAAATGTAGAAATAATGAAGCTGTATGCAGAGCTTGATGAGAATACTTTTGAAAGAGAATTGTTTCTGAATAAAATATTTGTTGATTACGAAAATGGATTTAACCTTATAGGAGAACTTTTAGGCGAAGAGGCTGCAATAAGAAGAAAAGGACAATATGACAACCTAAAATGGCGAAACAGCAAATTAGAAATTCTCCACAAACTTCATATTAACTACCTGAAACGATGGAGAAGTATGAATGATCAAAACAGCATTGAAAAAGATGAGATGCTTACCAAGCTACTCAGCATAATTAATTCGCTATCAAGCGGTTTAAAAAATACCGGTTGAAATAAAGAAAATTTTCATTCAATAACAACCTGTTTAGTAAATTAGAGTTGCGTAAATTTTAAAGTGTTATGCAGCAATAGTTTAAGATTGTCGAAATGCATCTATTGACTTAATATAACACTAGTTCGAAATTACGAAAGAGTTGTTTAACCTGATTTGAGAAATGATATGTAACTCAAATTATTCAGTATCTTACAAATAGATCCACTATATACGATTTTTTGAATAAAAGCAGCTATTCTTCAAATATTTTATTTTGACCGTTAAATTGCAAAAAAAACTTAAAAATTATTGACAATGCTATTTTAACTTTATATAGCAAACTCATTTCATTTCCTATTAATCAAACAAAATATTTGATTAATGGTGAATTTCTTGAATGGGATGGTCCAATAGAAGAAGTTTTTTCGCCGATTTATTTTAAGGAAAATGAATTGACAAAAAATGTAATTGGATCATATCCTTTAATGGATAAAAAAACATCCATAATGGCACTAGAAGCAGCAAATTTGCCTATAATAGTGGCGAAGGTGAATTGCCATCAATGCCATTAAAACAAAAAATAGCATATTTTAAAAATGACAGAGCAAAGAAATACGGCAGTTAAACTTCTAATGTGGGAGTTAGGTAAAAGTTTAAAGGATTCCGAGAAAGAATTTGATAAAACGAATGATTACATTAACAATACAATTGAAGCTTTAAAGGATTTGGATAGGAAAGCTTCAAGATTGTAATTAAAGACGAAATCAACGTTCAAATCAGAAGAGCACGATTAGGAGTTGTTTTGTGCATGGGTCCATTTAATTATCCCTTAAATGAAACATTTACAACACTTATTCCTGCATTAATGATGGGGAATACAATTGTTTTTAAACCACCAAAACTTGGTGTGTTACTACATTCGCCTCTTATGGAATCAGGAGAAGTTTATGCATCGGCCTTTATTGGTTCATGTAAAGTTGCAGACATTTTAAAGAAACAGCACCCATAACCTCATAAGTTAAAAGCTGTATTAGGATTAGAGGCTAAAAACCCTGCAGTATTTTTAGAAGATTCTGATTTTGATAATGCTGTAAAAGAATGCATAATAGGTTCTTTGTCATTCAATGGTCAGCCCTCCCCTGCACTAAAAATAATTTTCATTCATGAAAACATTAAAGATATTTTTATTGAAAAGTTTGTATCGGAAGTAGAGAAACTGATAATTGGAATGCCATCGAAAAAAAATGTTTTCATCACTCCACTGCCAGAACCGAATAAATCAGAACATCTAACCAATTTAGTAAACGATGCTATCAATAAAGGTGCAATATTATGTAACCCTTCGGGTGGGATGAAGAATAAGTCATTCTTTTTTCCAGCTATCTTATCTGATGTAACTGAATTATGATGATTTACCATGAGGAACAATTTGGTCCAATTGTTCCCATAATAAGTTTTAGCGATATTCAAAAACCTTTAGATTATGTAATACATTCGAATTATGGACAGCAGGCGAGTATTTTTGGTAAAGACCCCGAAAATTTGGGAATATTAATTGATACACACATAAATCAGGTATGTCGTGTAAATATTAATTCTCAGTGTCAACGAGGGCCTGACATATTTCCGTTTACAGGTAGAAAAGATTCAGCAGAGGGGACTTTATCTGTAAGTGATGCGTTAAAAATTGTTTTCGATTAGAACTCTTGTTGCTTCTAAAGAGAGTGATTTTAATAAAACGATTATTACTGAAATTATTCTAAATGAAAAATCAAACTTCTTATCAACTGATTATATATTGTAAAAAGTACGAACGCACAACAAAGGCTATATTCATTAAGGGTTTTGGTGGTAATTTTGTACTTTTTGCCAAAGAAACGGCACAAGTATTCGGAGTTCAAAAGCTTGGCCTGATTTACCCTTATGTAGGGCTTGATGAAAAACTAATTTAAAGATATTAAAACCACAAAAGGAAACAAAAGAAGCACAAAAGTTTATACATAAAACCTTTAGGTTTTATTTTTATGTGAACTTAATTGATTCATTTTTACTAATATATATATTGTCATTTATGAACAACATAAAAAGTAATATTATATATTAGCTTTATTCTTATGTGTCCTTTTGTGGTTGCTGTTAAAAATTAATATTTTATATGCATTGTTTATATACTAAATATGCAAAAATGATTGCATTAAAACCTTCATTAAAAGTATTATATTGCATATTATCAGCATATTAATGGTTTATCAGTAAACCCTAAGTAAGCACTCGTGATAGTTTTTTAATAACAAAACAAACATTTTTTATACCAATCAAAAAAATAGCAAAAAACGAAAGTTGGATTCTTATTTCTTTAAATAATAGCAAGCCTTGTTCCTCCTTGCTTATAAAATCCATGTCTTCATTGTTAGTATCAGACTCAAGCCCATCTCAAAACTAAAAGTAATGCTCCTGCATTCGGAACAGGTACTAAATTTTGTGTTCTTTTTTTCTTTTGAAATATTTCTATTGTAGTTTCATTTTCTTAAATTTTAAAGCTTATCATCAACTAAAATCATATTATTTCAAAGAAGCCACTCTTTTCTTGAAAATTTTCTACTTAATTCCCAGCTTAAAAATTTCAAATAAAAATTCTGTGTTTTATTTATTATTAAACAGCTGATTTACAATGTCAAACTTTATTCCGAACATAATTCCTAATCCATAATAATTACCCAAATCAGTAACTGTATCGGGGTTTTCGAATCGAGATTCAGCATAATATAAAGAAGGCCCTACTAAAAACGAAAATCCTTTGCCCACTGAGTACGAAACCAAGGGATCGAAATGAGTTAATGTGGCTCTAACCCCTAAATTATATGATTTTCCGGCAAAAAGTGTGTGTTGTATAATATTCAAATTTATGCCGAAATTATCTTTTATTATCTTCTTAAAACCGCATCCGTAGCCCATTCTGTATGAATTGTTATAGTCGGTAGCTAAAGAAAATATCCCATATAAACCATATAATCCGGCATTGACCGACAAAGATGAAAGTGGTGTATTGCTTGCCAACTCCAAATCGAAAATTGCTTTTCTTTTTACAAAGCTAATTGTTTTCAGCTTGCGAATCTCAGCGGCTTCTAATTTTAGATCAACATAATTTGTTAACGAATATGATTTCTGATTTGCTTTGTCCACCGATAATGAATCCGTTTTTAAGGCGAGTTTATC
>CAMBSB010000247.1 GCA_945870155.1 Paludibacter jiangxiensis
AACATTAATTTCGCACCACCCGGCGCTTTTTCTTCACCAGGTTGAAATATTAAAAGTATTGTACCTTCAAATTTATCACGTATTGAATTTAAAATTTTAGCCGTACCCAATAAACAAGCTGTATGAGCATCGTGACCACAAGCATGCATTACGTTCTCATTGGTCGATTTCCAAGGAATATCTACATTTTCGCAAACAGGCAAAGCGTCCATATCAGCTCTCAAAGCAATAACTTTCTTACTTGGATTATTTCCTTCAATTTTACCAAGAATTCCTGTTCCAGCTATACCTGAACGGTAAGATATGCCTATTTTAGTTAGTTCATTTTTTATAAAGCCTGCTGTTTCAAATTCTTCGAATGAAAGCTCAGGATAAGCATGTAAGTGCCTGAAAATATGTACTATATATTTTTCATTCTCAAGTGTAAGATTTTGCAAATGCTTTATCATATTTTACTTTTGCTTATTGGTATGTTCTATTCGTTTTGTTATCATAAAGCCTAAAAAAACTGTAACAATCAAAACATTTAAATGATTATCAAATATTTATGTGATTTATGTCAAATTTTTCGAATCACAAAGATAGTAATTTAACCTTAAACTTCTTTTTAAATATGATGTAAAAGGAATTATTATTAAAATTAGTTCATTTCTGATTTGAGATTAACTTTAATTAAGCAGAATTTTATGAATTTGTAAGTGGATAACGTACATTTTTTATACTTTTGCAAATAAATACTTTATTAAAATTGAAACAAAAAATTGAAATATGAAAAAAATAGGATTTTTATTGATATGTATGAGCTTTTCGATAGTAAGTTTTTCTCAAAAAGCAGCTATCAAATTTGAAAAAATGTCGCATGATTTTGGGAAAATTGCCGAAGATAAAGGAAATGCAACTATTGTGTTTTCGTTTACGAATGTAGGCAACTCTCCTTTAGTGATAAGTAATGTGCAAGCATCATGTGGATGTACTACACCAACTTGGACAAAAGAGCCAATTGAACCCGGGAAAAAAGGGTCAATTACAGTGAGTTACAATCCTCAAGGTAGACCAGGTGCTTTTACTAAGTCAATAACAGTTTTTAGTAATGCCGCCGAAGAGCAAGTTGTTTTGATGATTAATGGAGAAGTGATTCCAAAAGGAATTGAGATTCCTGCTAAAACAGTGAAAAAATGAATTGAAAATTGATATTATGAAGAATAAAAAAATAGGGTTTCTATTATTATCATTTGCCATTTCATTGTTGAGTTTTTCACAAAAAGCATCTATTAAATTTGAAAAAATCTCACATGATTTTGGGAAAATTACTGAAGAAGGAGGAAATGCAACTTATGTATTTTCATTTACGAATGTAGGAAACTCCCCTTTAGTGATAAGTAACGTACAAGCATCATGTGGCTGTACCACGCCAACATGGACAAAAGAACCGATTGAGCCCGGGAAAAAAGGTTCTATTACAGTAATTTACAATCCTTTAGGAAGACCCGGTGCATTTACAAAATCCATTACAGTATATAGTAATGCAATGGATGAACAAGTGATATTGATGATAAAAGGTGAAGTAATACCAAAAGGAACTGAAATGCCAGCATCAATCAAAGCAGGTGATTTACGACTGAAAACCAGGACGATACAATTAAACAATATTGATAAAACTAAAACACAAACACGTGAATTAGAAGTTGAAAACCTAGGCAAAGAAAATTTAAAAGTACTAATAGAAAATTTACCTGCACATTTAACGGCATCAGTAATTCCTCAGGTTTTGAAACCCAATGAATCAGGAAAAATCATTATTACATTCAATGCTTCAAAAGCTATCCAATGGGGTCCTTCGACAGATGATATTTATATTGTAATAA
Organism: Paludibacter jiangxiensis; assembly: GCA_945870155.1. Taxonomy (GTDB): domain Bacteria; phylum Bacteroidota; class Bacteroidia; order Bacteroidales; family Paludibacteraceae; genus Paludibacter; species Paludibacter jiangxiensis_A. The sequence goes on from CAMBSB010000247.1 coordinate 1,866, forward strand.
ACGGTCTAAGAAAATTTTCAGACGAATTTGAACTGAAAGTATTGGCAAATGTAGTTGAGGACTTTAGTAAAATGACGCTTGAACAAAAACGAAAAGCGCCAATATTTGAAACTGCCACCAGAACTTATGATTTGGGTTTTGTAAAAATTGGTTCAAGAAAATCGGTTAGAATTAAAATTGCAAACAAGGGTTTAAGCAACTTGGAAATTAGACGGGTGGTAAATTACAACAAAGAAATTACGTTCAGACCATTAAAATTATCAATTCCTACAGGGAATTCTGGTGATTTAATCGTTGACATGAATTCAAAAAATCTGCCTTCAGGTGATTATACAAAAGCAATTACGCTTCAAACCAATGACCCGGACAACACTTATGTAACTATTAATTTCAATTGGAAAATTCAGAAGTAAGCGAAAGAATTTAATAGTTTTAAATTTACAAGAGCCAGGAATTTTTAATGATTTCTTGGCTCTTCAAATATTTATTGAAAAATATCTTATTTAGCTGTAAAGTGAACACAAATCATCAACATCCGGAAAACAATCCAAATTTTAAGGGACTTACTGTAAATGAAGGCGTTAATTCTGCTCCCATTGTAAATCCTTATATGCGACCAAAACGCAAACGAAAACAATTAAGTGTAGATGAATATGTAGACAGAATAAAAAAGGGTGATATAAGTATTTTAAGTCAAGCAGTTACTTTAGTTGAAAGTTCACTGCCTGAACATCAAAAAATTGCTCAAGAACTAATTGAAAAATGTCTGCCTTTTGCAGGAAATTCTGTTCGAATAGGCATTACCGGGGTTCCCGGTGCAGGTAAAAGTACATTTATTGAAGCATTAGGCATGCATATTGTTCGTACCGGACATAAACTGGCGGTATTAGCAATCGACCCAAGCAGCGAAAGATCGAAAGGTAGTATTTTGGGTGATAAAACCCGAATGGAACAACTTTCGGTAGCAAAAAATGCCTTTATACGTCCTTCACCCTCAGCTGGTTCATTAGGTGGAGTAGCACGTAAAACACGCGAGAGTATAGTGCTTTGTGAGGCAGCAGGTTTCGATACCATTTTTGTAGAAACTGTTGGCGTTGGGCAGTCGGAAATAGCAGTACACTCTATGGTCGATTTCTTTTTGTTGATACAACTGGCAGGAGCAGGCGATGAGTTACAAGGTATTAAACGGGGTATAATGGAAATGGCCGATGGTATTGCAATTAACAAATGCGATGGAACAAATATTGACAAATCAAATGTTGCAAGGGCTCAATATCAAAATGCATTACATATTTTTCCGGCTCCTGATTCTGGTTGGAATCCTGAAGTAATCACTTGCTCAGCTACCGAAAATTCCGGAATTGTTGAAATTTGGGAAATGATAGAAAAACAAGTGCAATTTGTTAAATCAAATCATTTTTTTGAACATAAACGAAATTCGCAGTCGAAATACTGGATGTATGAAACTATTAATGAACATTTAAAAAACAACTTCTATCAAAATCCTGAAATTCAAAAACTTATAATTAAAAATGAACAAAGGGTACTTTCAAACGAAATTAGTTCATTTATTGCTGCTAATGAATTATTGAATAACTATTTCAAATTGTAAATAGCCATACATTAGTTTTTATAAACAAAAATCATTTCTTATCTCAACCAGTATTTCTACTTCTTTAATCAACAATATGGAAATCAATATCATACACAATCAATCTTGCCTCGAAGGTTTACGAAATCTTCCGGAGATTTGTATTGATTTGATTTTTACCGATCCTCCTTATTATCAATATCGCGCACAAGACGTTAAAGGTTTAAAAAATCACAAGGATGTTATTACCGAGTTTGATTTTGATGGATTTAAATCGGAGGAAGAGTATTTGCAGTTTCTTGAGCAAGTTTTAAGTGAATGTTATAGAGTTTGCAAACCCGGAGCCAGTGCTTATCTATGGTGTGGCGACGATTTCGTATCTTATTTTAATAGAATAGTTGAACGTGTGGGTTTTCAATTCCGAAAAGTAATACATTGGCATAAAACCAATCCATTTCCTGCCATTTACACCCGAAAAATGTATGCAAATAGTATGGAAATGATGATACATTTCACCAAAGGTTCTCCAAAAACATGGAATCATAAGTCTGTAAATGAGATGCATAACTTTATACAAACTCCAATATGCATGGGGAAAGAACGAACAAAACATAAAACTCAAAAACCTTTGAAAGTTTGTTTGCCTTATATTGAAATAAGTAGCAATGAGGGTGATTTAGTACTCGATCCGTTTTTAGGTTCGGGAAGCACAGCAGTGGCAGCTAAAATGCTGAAAAGGAACTATATAGGTTTTGAGTTAAATGCAGAATTTTGTGAAATAGCCAATAAACGAATAAACGAAATACTTATATAAAAAAACTTTGCCCTATTTTCCCTTTTATAAATAATTTAGGTAAGCCCTCTACCAGCCAATTTAAACCAACTCCATCCAATCATAACAGCAAAAATTATAACCATCCACCAATTAAAATAAAACTTTGTTTTGTTGGTAGATAAGGTTACCCCAAACCCGGCAAAAAGCAACAAAAAAGGCAAGGTTGGCAAATGAAATCTCTCTGATTGTGCAAATGCACTAACGGCAATAATTGCCAAATAACCTAACATAAATGAACCTATTAAAAGATAATCACGCCATTTTTTTTCTTTTATAATCCAAAATAAGGAGAATAAGGTAAAAAAGGCAAGAATATCTTTTACGAAATTTCCGCCTGCAATCAGTCTCATCTCTTCTTGTTTGGGAGTTTCTACTATAGTAGGAAACGGTAGTGTGAAAATTAAAGGGGCAAAAACAGCCCCTCCTGCATATTTAGCAAATTTATTCCCACCTTTCATTGTCGATCGCCATTCAAGAGTTGTTGACTGATTTGATTTTCTTTCTAACCAAAGTACAGAAAGTTCGTTTAGCATTTTCCCTCCCACAAAAAATGTAACTGATATGGCAATCCAAATGGTAAGAATCATTCTTTTACCCATTTTCATAACACGGTCGGACGAAAACAACAAAGTTGTAAACACGGCAAATATTGCTGTAATTCCCAAAATGGTACGGAAAAAGAATAATGAGATGGCTATAAAGAAAACAGGTGCAATAGTGTTAAATGTATATTTTTTATTCCTAAAAAGCAGATCGGCACGTTCAATAAACCAAACTGTTAGAAACACCATTTCGGGCTCCTTTAAGTGCAATCCTGAATAATGAATTAGATTAGGCATTAGCATACAAAATATCGCACCCATTCGTCCTGCTGCTTCACCAAAATTTCTTTTTCCCAACTTATAAATTAAGACACAAATATAGGCAAGTAAAAGAGCTTTAACTAATCGGGGTATTATGAGTCCTACCCCAAAAATTTTATACATATAAACCAGATAAAGACTATAACCCATATCTGATATTCCACTCTTTTTAAAATATGAGGTCAATTCAGCCCAAACCGCTTTAAAACCGGGGTATTCGCTAATATACTCACCAACCTGATGATAATGTAAGGCATCAGCTGTGTTAAATTCAAAAGCTTGACCTGTCATGTTTTTATAAAAAACATAACTAAAAAAAACCCAAATTACTCTGAGTATTAAAGCTGTAAAAAAAACATTTCTAGTAAATGATTTTGGTTTAATATTAGCCCAGATTTTACTTAAATAATTGGCAAAAAAGAAAAACCCGCTTACCTGAATAATACCAAAAAACCACCAAATTGTGTTTAAAGCATAAGAACTGAAAATCAGATTTACCGATATTATTGACACAATAAAAAGTAGTATTGCTCTATTTGAAAAGTAATTAGGCAGGTATTTAAGCATGTAAAATATTTGTGTATTTCTAGCTTAAAACCGCATTGGGATAAGCTAAATTAGAATTATTTTTTTGAATCAAATTAAAATAAAATTAACGATTAGGCTTGCTTAAAAATTTAATATTTCCAAAATTAGCAAAAGCATAATCAAGCATTTATTGAAATTACTTATATGCTATTGTAAATTTTTTGCAATTTATTAATATGGGTTTCGATATTATATGTATTACGAATAATTTCGACCGATTTTAATGCTTTAGCTTTATAATTACTTTTATCTTGCAAAAATAACATAAATTTCCGAACTAAGTCTTTTTCATCTTTTGTTTTGTAAAGACAAGCCAGTTTCCCATTGACAGTTATTTCGTTCATAACATCCCA
>CAMBSB010000248.1 GCA_945870155.1 Paludibacter jiangxiensis
TGGAATACATTCGAAAAAAGCGGGTGATAACTTTTGGAGCCGCCCCATCGAGCTCGAAAAAAGTTATCCTCGATTTTTTCGCCAAACATACTTTTTAAACAAATAAATTAAAAATAATTAAAGTTGCATTTACAACTTGAATTTAGCAAACATAACAATAATTCAAAACAAATTAACATATATAAGTGCAACTGAAATGTTTTTTTTGTAGCTTTGTGTATTGAAATTATTGCTTATCTCTTTCAGTCATACAATAAGATTTAAACCTCAATAGAAGTAATATAAAATAGCTTTGTTGAATTAAAATACCGAACGAAAATTCTAATGTATTGGCATTTATAAATCTTAAGCTTATTATCTGTATGAATAATTTAATACATAAACAAGTGAAAAATATCAGAGTAAACACTTCAAAAATTGACCCTTCGATACCCGAAGCCTTAAGTAAACTTTCAAAAGATGAATTGCTGAAACTAGTGCTTAAGGCTGCTTCAAAAGATAAAGTATTTCACGATTATTTATTAGTTAATTGCGGTGATACAGAATATGGTGAGAAAGAATTATTTGAGCTGGCAATTGTTGATTTAGACAATATACTTGCAAAACGACATAAAGGTTTTTCGGAAGAACTGAAAATGGCGAATGCACTTCAAGCATGTAATAAGCGGATTGATGAGTTTGCTAAAGTTTGTAAAAATAAAAAATTCGAGATGGATTTAATCATGCATCTGCTTCAAAAGAGTTTTTACAATTCTGGTCTTTCCTTTGGTAGCTGTTTCACAAATTACGATTACCGTGTAACTTTGTTACTTAAAAAAGCCATTAGCGTGTTAAATAAAAAATTACATGAAGACTATAAGGTGGATTATACCGAAGAGTTAAATTCGTATTTAAGCAAATTGAAATCTTGTGCTAATTTTTTTGACTTTGTTTCTGCTTTACCCTCAAAAATTTAAATAATAATGAAAAGTAACAATTTTATGATTAAGGCTTACAAAATAACCGAATCGAATGAATATATCAATAACTTTTATGGCATAACACCTGAAATAAATGATAAATTAGCCGAAATGGAGATAAAAGTCCAGAAAAAGAAAAACAGTGCCATAAAAGAACTCAATGAATTGATAAAGAAATATCCGTTTGTTCCACAGTTTAAAAATTACCTTTCAACACTTTATGATTTGCAAGGCAATCATTTTATGGCACAAGAAATTAACCGCCGAATGGTAAGTTTACATCCTGAATATGTTTACGGACGACTAAGTTTAGCCAATATAGCTATTATTAACAATGAATTGGAAAAAGTACCAGAGATATTAGGTAAAGATTTAGAGTTAAATGCCTTGTATCCCGAAAGAGATGAGTACCATATTGGTGAGATACTTAGTTTTCTTAAAACTGCTTTTAATTATTTTATTGGAATTGGTAATGGCAAACAAGCTCAAGCACGTTTGGATAGTATTTTAAGGTTAAATACAGAATTTGACTTAGGTCTTAATACATTTGAATTAAGTCGTCGTTTGTTGCTGTTAAATTTAGATGATAGCCTTAAAAAACAGGATTTAGAATGGACTGATGACCGTAAACCCAAGGTAATAGTAAAAAAAATTGTGGAACCAAGCAGCGTAATACCTCAATTTACACATGATATAATCAATCAGTTATATTGTAATAGTCTGAGAATTGATCAGCAAATAATTGCTGAAATTTTAGCATTGCCTCACGAAACTTTGCTTGACGATTTACATAAAGTGGTGTATGACAGCATGGCCCGTTATGAGGTCTTTGCCAACATGGAATGGGATTTTGAAACTCATGAATTCATTAAGCATGCTTTGCTTTTACTTACCGAACTGAAAGACGAAAGAAGTTTAACTGTTTTTCTGGATGTGTTGAGTCAGGATAAGGACTATCTAGAAAAATGGTTGAGTGATTATCTGACAGATGGATTTTGGGAGCTTTTGTATGCTATTGCCAATGACAAATTAGAACTATTGTACAATTTTGTTATTGAACCTAATGGCTACACTTACTCAAAATCAAGTATAAGTCAGATGACACAACAGCTAATACTCCATCAACCCGAACGAAAGCAAGAAGTTATTAGTTGGTATAAACGTGTTTTTGAATTTTGGATAGCTAATAATGAAAACGATGATATTATTGATAGTGACTTAATTGCCTTCTTTATCTCTGATGTTGTTGACATTCAGCTTGTTGAATTAATCCCTGAAATTACCGCCTTGTTTAATCTCAATTTGGTTTCAAAAGGCATATCTGGTAATCTCGAAGAATGTCTTGATGACATGAATGAATTTTTGACCATCGACTTTAAAAAAGAAATTTTCAGCTCAATAACTGAGCGTTATAATGATTTCACTACCAATTGGTTTAGTTATAATAATGAGAATGAAGAGGATTATGAAGAGGAAGTTTATGATGATGTTGAAGAAATAAAAAAACAAGTTTACAGAGACTTAACGAACAGCGAGCCAATTCCAATCGAAAAACCTAAAGTGGGACGGAATGAACCTTGCCCTTGTGGTAGTGGGAAGAAATATAAAAAATGCTGTTTAAACAATTAAATACCTTGTAATTACGCATCTATTTCCATCTTTCATGAATTATCCAACAACAAAATATTGCCAACGGACATGATGAAAGTGAGTAAAATGAACAAGCATAAAAAAAACACTACAAATTATGGGAATATCAATACATTATTCGGGCAAAATAGCTAATAAGCAAAAACTTCCCCAACTTATAGAGGAAGTGGAGGAAATTGCTAAAGTTCAAAGTTGGAAATATCATATTTATGAACGTGAGTTTGAAATTGTTGAGAATTCTGATTTGAGCAATAGGGCTGATAAACAACACAATGGCAAACTCTACGGGATTGATTTCACACCAGAAGGAAGTGAACCTGTAGCCTTGTGTTTTTTAAGTAACGGACAAATGAGCAGCATAATGCAAATGGCTTGTTGGGGTAATTTTGAAAAAGAAAGCGTATTGATTTCTGAATCAGCAGAATTCGATGAATTTGGAGAACATAATTGTACTACGGAAGAAAAAATTATGGACGCAGCTGAGTATTACCGCATGTTGTGTTACTGTTCAGCGAAAACTCAGTATGCCGGGTCACATACACATAAATTGATAATTGGCGTATTGCGTTATGTTTCTAAAAACTACTTGGCCGATTTTAAACTCATTGATGAAGGACAGTTTTGGGAAACGGGTGATGAGAAATTGCTTGAACAAAACTTGAAGAGAAATGGATTCTTAATAGATAGTTTTACTGATAGAATCAACAACGAAAAACCCTTGACAGATGAAGATATTGAAAGTTTAATTAAAAGAATTGCATTACAAATTAAAAAGAAAGATGAACAATAACTTGAATTTTTAGAAAATAAAAACTTTTTCTTTAAATTCTAAATAAAGATGAATTTCGCATTTAAAAAGCATGAAAGCAAATAAATTACCACAAATATTCCCTTCTTAATAAACCGAAACTATGGTTCACGAAATACATCCACATCGATTTAACAATCAATATCATGCTGGAAAAAACATGGATGAAAATGATTTTGTTTTTCTTTTCAAAGAAAACAAATTGCTATTAAAAACTAATGGTTTAGAACCTGAGATACCACGAAAAAGAGATTTTCCTGAAATTAAAGTAGGCTCTATTTATTTATTTAGTTTGAATGAGGTATCGTGTTTTCTACAGTGGGATGATTTGCCAACTTATAGTGAAAGCTTGGTTTACAGTGAGATTAGTTTTTTCAGAACCGTGCAACCTAAAGAAACAGGCTGGATAGCTTTAGTTGCATATCATTTATGGAAATGGTATTCCGATCATAAATTTTGTGGAAAATGTGGTGCTCAAACAAAGCATAAAACCGATGAAAGAGCATTGGTATGTACTCAATGTGATAATCTTATTTTCCCTAAAATTTCGCCTGCTGTGATAGTGGCTATAACATGTAAAGATAAATTATTACTGGCAGGCAATGCCGGATTTACCGGCGGATGGTACTCGCTAATAGCCGGTTATGTTGATATTGGAGAAACTTTGGAGGAGACAGTTATTCGTGAAGTAAAGGAAGAAGTGGGCTTGGATGTGCATAATATCAGGTATTATAAAAGTCAGCCCTGGGCACTTTCGGGCACTTTAATGGTTGGTTTTATAGCCGAAGCAGATGAAAATCAGTCCATTGTGGTTGATGGTTTAGAAATTACCAAAGCTGACTGGTTTAGAAAAGACGAATTACCACCATATCCATCGAATGCGAGTATTTCCGGAGAAATTATTGAAAAATTTAAAAATGGAATTCCTTTTTAAATTGTTGATAATGTGCTTAATATCTAAATATAATTAATGCAATAAAAATAACCTCAGTCAAAATACTTCATTTTTATTTTCACTTTTCTCGTTTCATTCGCATTTAATTCAAAACTAAAGTCATCAAATTTTGGTTTGAAAAGTCCTTTATGATAATAATTGGAAAATCCAAATCCTTCACGTGGTATGCTTATTAATTTGTAATTCATGCGTCCATCGGCATTCTCGTCATCTAACACCGAAACTCCAACTAAACCGATGTGATAAGGGATAAAAAATGACATTGTTCCTTTACATAAAGCGTGTTTATCACTTTTTAGTTCAAATTTTGGTTTCTCATTTTTGAATTCTTTGTCGCTTTCAAAAAATGCCAAACAAACATTGCCTTTCTCACTTTTTATGTTTGTAATTTTAATTTCAATATTCTGACCCATAACAGTCTGGCAAAAACTGAAAAAGCAGATACAGATCAAAATTTTTAAATTTATTAAGTTCATTTTAATGTTAATAAAGCATGGTTTGATTCGTTGAAAAAATGCCTGATCATCAGTTTGTTATTCTTTCTTACAGCTTTATAAGGTTCAGACTGATTAAGTAAATACCATTTTATAGGAATTTGAAAAATAAAACCCAGCATGCGTTTTAAAAACGGAATAGATTTAGCAGTTTGTTCAAAATAGTCGTTGAGAGTGTGTTTTTGAAATTTCAAAATTGTGTTTAATTCCTGACTATCAGCCATTATTCCACAATGAAAATTTTTATCGGCAAAAGCATAAGCTGGAAAATCTAACTTCCCCAAGCCAAAAAGCAAAAACGATTTTTGTAAAAATTCCCGATAAGTTATGCAGCAATTTGCACCTCCTCCTAAATTAAAAACTTTACCTGTAAGAGCGGTTTTGTTATATACTGCATTCACAAATGCCCGGGCAGTATCTTCAGGAGTGCATATTTCCAATATGGTATTCAGTGGCATCTCAAACATCAATTTCGAGATTTTATGATTTTTCATAATAGCTGCCAACCTGAAAATACTCCATTTCAATTGACTGCTTTTAATTATCTCTTCAGCTTCAATTTTCGATTGAGCATAAATATCACCTTCGCTGGGCTTCAAAGCATCGGTGGTGTAAATGTTTGGACTTGAGATACGATCGCCATAAACAGACACGGATGAACTGTAAATAACAAAAACATCGGGCGAGGTTTTTTCAAGAAATTGAATCAGTTCCTTCGTTCCCTGAGCATTTACTTTAAAAGTTAACTCAGGATTCTCTTCAGCTAGAGGTGGTATAATGGCTGCCAAATGAATAACAATATCTAAGTTAACTGGTAATTTTTCAATGTCCTTTTTCTTTGAAATATCTCCGTAAACAATATGAATATGTTTTGAATAAGGCGAAAAGGTTTTTCTGGATTTTGAACCATTCTGATCAAAAACAGTTAATTCGAATTCCTTAGTTTGAGATAATAGCTTGAGTACTTCACTTCCTACAGTTCCGGAAGCTCCTGTAAGTAATACTTTAATTGGTGAGTCCATTTGAATAGAGATTATATAAGTTAGTTTGTTATTGATATTTTAGTTTGAAATTAGATAAGGCACAAGCGAGTACCATAACTAAATCACGGAAATCATTTATATATGATCTGATTTCTTCTTTGACAATACGAAATATTTTGCAGTTGCCAATT
>CAMBSB010000249.1 GCA_945870155.1 Paludibacter jiangxiensis
GTATTGTTGAAGCTCCGGTAATTTTAGAAGATAAAGTGTTTTTCACTCCTGGAGGAACAGAAGTTTCTATAGTTGCTTTGGATATAAATTCAGGCAAAGAAATATGGAAATCAAAAGCTACCGGCGAAGGCTCTGCTTATTGTTCACCATTATTAATTGACCACAAAGGTAAAAAAATACTTGTTACTTCATTAACTGGAAATATTGTTGGTTTAGATGTTAACGATGGGACAATGCTATGGAGTGTTACACAGACCAATGTATATTCCATACATCCAAATACACCACTTTACAGGGATGGATACGTTTACAGTGTAACAGGTTATAAAGTTGGTGGCGTTTTGTTTAAAATTGCTGACGATGGGAAAAGTATAACTGAACTTTGGCGCAATAAAACGCTGGATAGTCAAATGGGCGGTGCTGTTTGGATTGATGACCTTATCATAGGTTCAGGACAAACAGATCGTAGCTGGCAAGCACTCGATGCCAAAACAGGTAATGTGCTTTTTAAAAATACTGAAATTGGAAAAGGCGTTGTAATCTATGCTGATGGATTACTCTATTGTTATGCTGATAATGGCGAAATGGGAATTCTTGAAATTGCTGATAATAGTTTCAAATTGAAATCAAAATTCCGCATAACTTTAGGTACTGAGCAACATTGGGCGCATCCGGTAATCGACAAAGGAGTGCTTTATATTCGCCATGGAAATACGTTGATGGCTTATAATGTAAAGAAATGATTACCCCTGACCCTTGAAGGGGATTAAGAATTAGGAAATCTCATAATCATTTGATTTTGAACGACAAACGAATCAAAATATTTACAGCAACAACAGCAGGCATCAGTTTGCTGTTGTTGCTTTTTTGGCTTTTATACGACCCTACGCAGCATTTTTTTGTATACACGCCCGGCATGGACAAATTAACGGATAGTGTTGGTGTAAAAAGCAACGAGGATGTGAAAATTGGGGAAAATTTCAAACAGTTCGAATCCTACACGTCTGCTCTTACCGAAAAATGGCCGGGATTTAGAGGAGCAAACCATGACAATATTCTGAATACCACCTACCCTATTAATGAAAACTGGGCTGCTAAACCTCTAAAAATAGTTTGGACGGTTGAAACGGGTGAAGGTCATGCTGCACCGGCAATTTACAACGGATTGGTTTATTTCATCGATTACGACGAAAAAGACAAAGCCGATGTTTTGAAATGCTTTTCACTCGAAACCGGAAAAGAACTTTGGCGACGATGGTACAGCGTGCATGTAAAACGTAATCATGGCATGTCGCGCACCATTCCGGCGGTAAACGAAAAATACGTGGTTACAATGGGACCACGCTGCCATGTGATGTGTGTGGAGCGACTTACCGGCAATCTGCTTTGGGGAATCGACCTCGAAAAACAATACAAAACTGAAACGCCTCTTTGGTATACAGGGCAATGTCCGATTATTGATAACGATGTGGCTATAATTGCTGTGGGCGGTTCGTTGCTAATGATTGGTGTAGACTGCAAAACCGGAAAAGTGCTTTGGGAAACACCAAATCCTGAAAACCGCAAAATGTCGCACTCGTCCATTTTACCTTTAACTATTTCAGGTAAAAAAATGTATATTTACCCATCGATTGGCAGTGTTTTAGGCGTTTCGGCGGAACCTGCTGATGCTGGTAAATTGCTGTGGGAAATTAGTGATTGGGCGCCATCAGTTATTGCACCAATGCCTGTATATCTGGGAAATAACCGCATTTTTGTGACCGGTGGTTATGGTGCAGGAGGGGCTGTGATTCAGATTTTGGAAAGCAATAGAAATTTCAGCGCGAAACTAGTTGAGAAATTCGGACCACACGAAGGATTGGCATCCGAACAACAAACACCGATTGTTTTCAATGGAAAAATTTACGGAATTTCGCCAAAAGATGCCGGTTCAAACAGAAATCAGTTTATTTGCTACAATACAACCGATGTAAAAACTCCTGTTTGGCAAAGTGGAAAAGAGCATCGATACGGACTTGGGCCATATATGATGTTGAATGATAAGTTCTTAATTTTGAGTGATGAGGGTGTGTTGACCATGATTTCGGCAAAGGCAAATGGATTTGAATTGATAAATGAGAAAAAAATGCTCGAAGGACAAGATGCCTGGGGGCCGTTTGCGTTTGCTGATGGTTATTTGATTTTGCGCGATTCGAAGAAGATTTATTGTGTGGATTTGAAATAGAGCAAAAAACAAAGACAAAAGATTAAAACTTCAAACTTTTCAAACGAAACACGAAACGCGAAACATGAAACAAAACAATATCCTAACATATATACTTGTTGCTCTGGTAATTATTGCATTAATTATCTTGGGTAATTTTTTCATTAAACCAAATCATACAGGCATTGATGAAAATCCGTATTCCATGAAAATTGATAGTTTGGGTGAAATTCCGACAGATAAATTTTGTGCAACAAATTATAGCTCAATTCAGCTCGAAGGTACAAAATCGGAAGCTATAGCTGTTGATAAAAACAATAATATTTATGCTTCGAGCGATAAAAAAATTATTTGTTTTGATACAAATGGAAATCCGGTTTCTGAAATTAACTGCGACTATCTCGCAACTGCTTTGGCATTTTCAGAAAATAAACTGATTGCTGCTTTTACGAACGAAATAAGCATTTACGATGCTGCCGGAAAGCAATTGAAAAATTGGAAGTTGGAGAATGAGAAAAGCTACATAACTTCACTGGCAGCAATTGATGGGAATATTTATGCCGCTGATGCACAAGCAGCTAAGGTATATTGCTTTTCGGAGGAAGGCAAATTGCTGAAAACCATTGGGCAAACGGCAGATAAAAATGAACTTACGTTTTTTGTTTTGCCAAGTTTCTATTTCGATGTTGCCATAGGTAAAGATAAATCCATTTGGATAGCAAACACCGGACGGCATAAATTGGTGCAATTGGATAGCGAAAGTCATATTATTTCAAGTTGGGGCGAAACTTCATCGGCAGTGGACGGATTTTGCGGATGTTGCAATCCTTCAAACTTTGCATTGATGCACGATGGTTCGTTTATCACAGCCGAAAAGGGACTTGTTAGGGTAAAAAAATATAACAAAAATGGTGATTTTGAGTGTGTTATTGCCGGACCCGAGAAGTTTAAAGAAGATGCCAAAGGACTTGATATAGCCATCGATTCAAACGATAGAATCTATGTTTTGGAACCCGAAGCCATGAAAATTCATATTTTTGAAGTGAAATAATTAGTTACGAGTTACAAGGATTAAGTTACAAAAAAGATACCATGCAAAAAAACAAATTAAATCGTCGCGAATTTTTAAAAACAGGTTTGCGGGCTACGGCTTTTTTGTCGCTGGCTTCCATTACCGGATTGGCTGTATCGAAGTCGATGTCGGATGACCTCGTGTGGCAAATTGACCCCTATAAATGTGTGCAGTGCGGACGTTGCGCAACTAACTGTGTATTAAATATATCTGCTGTAAAATGTATGCACGTACATAAAATGTGCGGCTATTGCGATTTGTGTGGTGGTTACTTCAAACCGCAGGTAAAAAACCTCGATACAGGTGCCGAAAATCAACTTTGCCCGACCAAAGCATTGAAACGGAAATTTGTGGAAGACCCTTATTATTTGTACGAAATTGAGGAAGAATTGTGTAACGGATGTGGGAAATGTGTAGAAGGTTGCGATGCTTTTGGTAATGGTTCGTTGCATTTACAAATCAATCATAATATTTGTACAAACTGCAATCAATGTGCTATTTCCAAGGTTTGTCCTGCGGATGCAATTGTTCAGATTCCGGAAAAAAAAGGCTATATGCTGAAAACAGGATTTAGTGCGCCTAAAGCATAAAGGACATTTACTATTTTTTTATTTACCATTTACTATTTCTTGAACAATCTTCAAATTTTCAAATAAAAAAAAACGTGCAAAAAATCAAATACATACTCTTCAGCATTCTGTTTTTCATAACTTTTCAGGTTGTGAATGCTCAGCGTTTTCCGGAGCCTGAGTTTGAAACAGACTACACAGTGCCCGAAACGCAAACCGTATCTCCCCGTGCTTTGGCATGGGAATACATGGACGTTGTGGTTTTATTCGCTGCTTTATCGATTATGAGCTGGTTTGTACTAAAAAAACGTTCGCGGAAAGGCATTTTTTGGACGTCCATTTTTTCGATTGCCTACTTCGGGGCTTTTCGCGAAGGTTGCGTATGCTCGGTAGGCTCCATTCAAAACATAACACTTTCGCTTTTTCAGGCCGATTATGTGATTCCACTTACAGTGATTGCCTTTTTCGTTTTGCCACTACTATTTACCTTACTTTTTGGTCGTACGTTTTGTGCCGGAGTTTGCTTTATGGGCGCTTTGCAGGATTTGGTACACATTAAACCCGTAACTGTTCCAACCTGGATAAGCAAACCTTTGAGTGCATTGCCTTATATTTATCTTGTCTTAGCGCTATTGCTGGCTGCCACCGGAGCCGATTTTATTGTTTGTCGCTACGACCCATTTATTGGATTTTTCCGCATGAATGCCACTTTTGGCATGTTTATTTTTGGAGCCATCATTTTAATTCTTGGTATTTTTGTTGGTCGACCATACTGTCGGTTTCTTTGTCCGTACGGCGTTTTATTAAGTTGGATGTCACGACTTTCTATTTGGCATACCACCGTTACGCCTTCGGCTTGTATTCAATGCAAACTGTGTGAAACTTCTTGCCCAGTTGATGCTATCGACAAACCAACTATCGTAAAACCAGAATCGGCTGATAAAGGACGTAAACGATTGATTACCTTATTAATACTATTACCAGTATTTGTTTTCGTTGGGGGATTTATGTCGTCGTTGATGTACAAACAGCTATCAGCTATCCATCCAACCGTAAGTTTAGCCGAAGAAATTAAATGGGAAATTGACAATCATAAAAAAACAGGTTCGGAAGAATCGAAAGCATTTCATACAAGTGGTATTCCGGCAGAGCAACTTTTTGCTGATGCAGCATCCATTCAATCACAATTTTATGTTGGAACATGGATAGCAGGAACATTGTTAGGACTTTTCTTTGGCATTAGTTTACTTCAGCACGCAGTAGTACAACGCCGTACCGACTACGAACCAAACAAAAGTAATTGTGTGAGTTGTGGAAAATGTTATAAATATTGTCCGGTTGACAAAGATGGAAAATCATCGCTTATTCAATTATAAATATTCAAAAAAATGAATGATACAGCGCAAAAAAAAATAACAGCAAAATACCTTGCCCTCATTTCAGGCTCAATAGTTCTTATTGTAAGTTTATTTATGATAATGAACTTTGTACAGATTAAAATCCATCATCCTATCGAAAGTGAAACGGTGGATAATATGGTGAAAAAATTAGCTACAACCGACGATGAACAAACACTACGTGAAGAAATTCGAGTAGTTGATTTGTTGGCTCGAAAGGCCTATTTTTCGTATTTATGGCAACTGAAAACCGGGGCTTGGCTGGCTATTATTTCTGGTCTTGTTTTTTTATTTTCCATGCGATATTACTTTAAAAAAGAAAACATTACACCAGCAAATGAGCAAAAAGCAACTGATTTTTGGTTTAGCCGAAACAAGGAGCGGAAGTGGCTGATTATTAGCGTATCAGGTCTGGCACTTGTGGCGTTTGGTTTGTCATTTGCTACAGGTGATTATTATACCGATTTCAGTACTATTGCAAAAAATGATGACAGTAAGAAAGAGATAGCAGCAATAAATGCAGTACAAGATACAGTTGTTCAACAAAATGATACGGCAGCAATAGATTCTGCATTAGTTTCTGATTTCCCAACTGATGGAGAAATTAAACAGAATCACCCAGCATTCCGGGGACCTTATGGGCTCGGTGTAAGTTATAAATCCAAACTCCCAACCGAATGGGATGGTACATCGGGAAAAAATATTAAATGGAAAAAAGCCATTCCACTTCCGGGATTAAATTCGCCTGTAGTTTGGGGAAATCAACTATATATTTCAGGTGCAAATGAAAAAAC
>CAMBSB010000250.1 GCA_945870155.1 Paludibacter jiangxiensis
AATTTTGGAATATACTTTATTGCGTCCGATATTCATTTCGGAAGCTAATGTGTCGATAGTAAATTCCTCTTTATCAATGTTTTTCTCAACTATCAACAATACTTTTTCCATAAATTCCTGGTCTAAGTTATTGTGCGTAATTAGCTCCAAATTATTGCTTAATTCGTTGCTGTATTTGTCTTTCAGCAGTTTGCGTGACCGCACCAGATTATTGCACCTGATAACCAAATGCCTCAGGTTAAAGGGTTTGGTAATATAATCATCCGCTCCAAACTGCAAGCCTTCAATCAGGTATTGGTCGGATGTATTGGCGGTAATCATAACCACCGGAATGTGACTGGTTTCGATGTTCGACTTCAGTTTAACCAGCATTTCAGAGCCTGACATCACCGGCATCATCAGGTCCGAAAGTATAATATCCGGCTGAAACTTTGCTGCTTTTTCGAGCCCTTCTTTGCCGTTAATAGCAGATTCTACTGTGTAAAAAGTTTCAAATGTTGATTTCAGCAGGTTGATAATTTCCTCGTTATCGTCCACAATCAGCAATTTAAATTTCTTATTGTGATTGGCATCGGTAAATTCGGCCACCATTTCTTTAAAATAGGTTTCATCTTCCAGTACCGGATTATTGTTTCGGTCCATAGGATAGCTTTCATCATCTTCCACAATTTGCTCTTCGGCGAAATGAGTAACGCCGGTTTTTAATAACACTTCGAAAACAGAACCCACTCCGGCAGTACTTTGTGCCGAAATGTGTCCGCCATGCAAGTCGATAATGCCTTTTGCCAATGCCAACCCAATACCCGTACCAGCTATATTAGCCTGATTTACCTGATAAAAACGGTCGAAGATATTGTCTATTTCCTTTTGTGGAATGCCTATGCCCGAATCGCTGACAAGAATCTGAATATCTTCTTCGCGTTTTACAATTTTAAGTGTAATCTCACCACCCGATTTGGTAAATTTGAAAGCATTGGACAGCAAATTATTGAATACTTTTTGCAACTGAACAGGGTCAAAATAAACAAATAGTTCTTTTTCGTCACATTCAAAGCGGTAATGAATTTTATGCATAAAAGCAAAATCGTTGAATGTAAGGAAGATTTCGTACACAAAATCAACCAGATTCATTTTACGTACTTTAATCTTCAAATATCCCTGTTCCTGTTTTCTGAAATCGAGCAATTCAGATAGCAGATGGTTGAGTTTGGAGGTATTCTTATAAACCGAAAGTAATTTGTTCGAAATAGCCGGTGTTTCTTTCGACTCCAGCAAGGACTCCATCTGACCCATTATCAGCGTGATAGGTGTTCGGAATTCGTGCGATATATTGGTAAAGAATTGCAACTTCGATTTATTCATAGCTTCAATTCGCTCATTTTCCTTTTTCTCAAATTCGAGCGACGATTTTAGTTTTACGTCCTTTTTGTAAAAGCGAAGCCAGAAGTAGAAAAGCGTAGCTAAAATCATGAAATAAATCCAGAGAGCAATGGTGGATGAATAAAATGGAGGATTCACCCGGACATCAAGATTTATTTCGTTTGTAAATGTGTTTGAATTCAGGTATTTACCTCTTACTTTCAGCATATAATCGCCCCTCGAAAGGTTCGAAAAATCAATGCGGTTACCATTGCATTTAATCCATTTATCGCTTAGTCCGTGCATAAAATATTCGTATTCACATGCATTCGCTTTTATGTAGTTCGAAGAGGCAAAAAAGATACTAATATTGGTATCGGAACTTTTAAAAGCAACCTTTTTAGTGTATAGCAACGAGTTTTCCAAAATTCCTGTATGGTCATTCGGTTCTACTTTTCTATTATTTACCTCCAGTCCCGAAAAATGAATTGTCGATGGTTTATTTACATTACTTATCTGTTGTTCGTAAAAAGAAACCAACCCATTAATTCCACCCCAAAAAATCTCACCATTCGATGCCACAAAAAGCCGGTTTCCTTCGTTAATTGCTGTGAGCGGCACACCATCCTGCAACCGAAGATTTTTGAAAATGCCTGTTGAATTTTGATAAACCGATAGTCCTTTATTGGTAGAAATCAATATATTGCCATATTTTGTTTCGGCCAAATCGTAACAATAATTGCTGATTAAACCATCTTTTTCGGTCTGAAATCGTGTAAATTTATCTGTTTCAGCTTTATATCGAAACAGTCCTCCACCATTGGAAGCCAGCCAAATTTGATGCCGGCTATCTTCTTTTATAGCAGTAATGCCAATGGAATTCTGATTACTGGATCCATTCAGAATGGTGTAAGCTTTAGTTTTTCCTGTCAGCAGATTTGTTTTCTTTACCACCGTGGAATACGTTGGATAATACCACAAATTTTGTTTTGAGTCGACAAAAATTGGATTGTTCCAGATACCTTTCGATTTAATCAGTTGCTCCGGAACTTCAGAAAGTACATTTGTAGCTAACGACAGTTTGTACAGTTGCTGTCTTGTCGAAATGTAAACATCGTCGTCGTTCAGTGCTAAACTGTATACCGCATTATCAGCAATAAAATTGGCTTTAGCTCCCTGGGTATTGTAAACAGTAAGTTTTCCGGTTTTAACATGCAGCACTTCCAATCCGCCGAAATGAGTACCAATAAGCAATACATCAAATTTCTTTACGTACAATAAAACTTTGATATTTTTATTCATCAACGTATTTGTACTCTGTTTCACTCTGCCAAATTCCTTTGTTGCCCTGTTCATGTAATTTAAGCCACCGCCATCAGTCCCTATCCATAAATTCCCGTTATCGTCTTCGGCTATACGACCAATAATGGCATTGTTCAATGTTTTCGGATTATTGGGTATGGGGTAGTAAAAGTTGTAGATATTGATATCCGGATTGAAATAGTTTACACCACCATAATAGGTACCAACCCAAATGGAGCCTTGTACATCACAAAAAACCGACAAAACTGACGAATGCAAAATACTTCCGGGTTGCGATATATTTTGACTAAAGCACTGAAAACCATCTGTGGTCTCAACATACTTATTTAAACCGGTAAAAGTGCCAATCCAGATTGTTCCGTTTTTATCTTCACAAACTGAACGTACGTCATCGGATGATAAAGAGAATGGCGAATCCGTATTGTGCCGATAGTTTTTTATAATTTCAAAATTTTTGTTCAGTTTATAAAAACCGTTGCCCAGCGTCGAAATCCAAAAGTTTTTCTTTCGGTCTTCGTAGACCGAAACAATATTTATATCCGATAAAATTGGTATTAAATTTTCTTTACCTTCCAATAAATAAAGACCTTTTGAACTTCCAAGTAACAAACGTCCACCTGTAGTTTCGAAGATACTTTTGGCTGATAGTTGTTTGCTTAATTTACAATAATGGTTTAATGCTTTGTTTTCGGGCAAAAGTTGATATAAATTGTCAGCCGTTACTACCCAAAAGCCATTAGTTCCTTTGCTAACCGAAAGCACGTTATTGGCATTCAACGTACTGAATTTCTCTGTTTTGTGGTCAAAATCAACCAACTTGCCATCGCATACAAAATAGATATTGCCTGATGCATCACCAACAATTGAATTTACAATATTTCCGGGCAAAGTTCCATTCTCTTTTTTTGGATAATACGATGTGATTTTATACCCATCGTAACGGTTTATACCTTCGCGGGTACCAAACCACATCATCCCAAACTGGTCCTGATAGATGCTATTTACAGTTAGTTGTGAAAGTCCATTTTGAACACCAAGGTGTTCAAAATTAATATCTTGCGATTTTAATGTATTAATAAATGGATTACATAGCAAGACAAAAAACAAAAACAGGAAGGTCTTATTATTTAGAAGTTCGTACTTCATTGCTATTAAATTTAAGTTGTGTGTTCAGATAAACTTATTTGAAGTTTGATCTGCTGCAAAGATACGATATTCTTTAAATATATACTTTTTTCACCTTATACACCACCCAGCATCTTCCCACACCCAGCCAATTTCACCGCTTCGCCTTCGCCATCGATACCAACTGTGCTATACTCTAAACCTATGGCTAACAATAATATCATAATGTGTCAGGTATTCAGCAACGCCTTCTAGTTGTACTTCCAGGGCTTGTTCGGGTATTGTGCGCATTTTGGAAATTTAGGCAGTTTGTACTTAACGTCGTTAATACAGCACAGTTTTATTGATAATTATTAAACATATTTATACTATAATACCATTCAGGTACAATCCTCAATGCGCTATCTTTGTGAAGTTTAAATCTTCAACGTCTTGTTTTTTGTGCTTTTAATAGTTTCTTGAATTAATTCAGGTACTTTTTCAAAAAGTTCAGTAAGTTTTTCAAAAAGTTCAGTAAGTTCTGACTAAAACTTACGGTAGTTTTTGGAGCAAAAACACAAAAAAAACACCTCCAAGCAGCTCTGCAAAGCTTTTTGAAGGTGTTGTTTTGAGAAGTTTTTTTAGATAAGAATTTGTAGTTCGAAATCGAAAAAAAGAATCATTTCAAGAGTGTTTGACGGTTTTAAACCGTTAGCGTGTATTTCAGGTTTTGCAGACTCTCTGCAATTCGTCGTCCCGGACGAAATTTTACACGCGCTGCTTTCACTTGCAGTCGGGTGGTTTCCGCTTCGGAATCCACGCCACTGCTGTTGAGTGCTAACTAAAACGATCCAAAAGTTCCAAACCGTACAATTTTCCCGTTCATCAAATGTTTGGTCATTTCGAGCATCAATGCGCTCAATGCAGCCAGTACATCTGTTTCTGTTAGCGTACACTTTTCGGAAATGAGTTGCGACATTTCTTCGAGTGTAATCTCACCGCCGTTTTCGGCCGTTACATAAAATTTATGCGGGTCGGTCGGTTTCTGCGGATTCGGACGCTGAATTTTCTTTAACTTTATCACGATAATAAGTTTTAGAAGGTTACTTGCCTCGCAACACGTCGTTGTGTTACACTGACTAATCGACTGCAATGTTAGATATTATTTTTTGATTATACAATCTTATTTATAAGTGAAAAATAAATTCAAATACTTGTATTACTGCACTATACCTGAATAAATTCAGAAATTTACGGCGGTTTACGTCGGTTTACTTTCGTTTGCGTCGGTTTACTTGTTGCGTGTGAAAATGATTCATTTGAAAAATAAAAAATCAAAAATGTTAAATAATATTAAATGATTTGTTTCGGCTCCTGAATTGTATTTTTAAGTAACAAAATTTGTTATTAAATCATTTAATACCCACTTAATCGTTTTAAATCCGCGTTCTATTTTTTTTTCTAAATTTCGATCATATTCAATTTCAGTTAAACAAATCAATTAATCAACTTTTACACTAATTTACTGATATTAAAATGCTGTTTAATGTATTATTAATCAATTTTTAATCTGTTACTCCTATCTTTGCTTCAAAATAAAAAAACTAATACTATTTATTGTATGAAGCAATTCACACTCACTCTTTTATTTCTTTTTGTTACAGCTACCCAATTTACTTATGCTGGCGATATTTTAGGTAAACTTATTGTTGGCTATCAAGGATGGTTTAATTGTAAGGACGATGGTTCTCCTATAAACGGTTGGGTGCATTGGAGTGGTACTAGCGGTCCAAAACCAGGTTTTGGAAATATTAAATTCGATGTATATCCAGATGTTCGTGAATATACCAGAACCTATCAAACAGGTTTAGGCAATTTAGGCAACGGGCAACCTGCAAAATTATTTTCTTCGTATGACGATCAGGTGGTGAATAAGCACGTGGAGTGGATGCAGCAATATGGTATTGATGTGGCTGCACTTCAGCGCTTTGGTAATGGAGTCTCTCCTGGTTCTACAAATAAAGCACATAAAGATGGCATAGCCATAAAAATCAAAAATGCTTGCCAAACTTATGGTCGTAAATTTTATATTATGTACGACATTTCAAGTATGAGTAGTACTACGTTTGTTGCTAATTTGCAAAACGACTGGACCAACACAATCACAAATACTTCAGCGCTTAATCT
>CAMBSB010000251.1 GCA_945870155.1 Paludibacter jiangxiensis
ACCTTGATGAGTACCACTTTAGGTACAACAGGCGCTCAAATATGGAGACAATCTTCGATTTACTCATAAGAAAGATGGTTTTAAAAGAACCTATACGTTTATAATCAATATATTAACTCGGGCGGTCTAAGCGCCTATACCAATAAAAATTATTCAACTTTATATTCAAACCACATCAAGTTACAATAAGCTTTCTGGTAGTTGCAAATACACCATTTGTTATTTTTACCAAGTAATTACCTTTCTGAAACATTGATGTATTTATTTTCAAAACGTAAGTTTCGAAGTTTTTCTGTAGTATTAGTTTTCCATCAATAGTGAAAAATTGTGCACTTAGGTTTTTAAGGTTTTGGTTTTGAACATTAATTGTTAACTCGTTCGAATTTGACGACACAACAAAATCTTTTTGATCAAATAGTTGGTGAATTGAATTTGATGTTGAAACTTCTAAGGCAGGCATAACTTCAAAGCGTACTTGTGTGTTTCCTCCCGAAATAGTAGCCGTAGTGCCCATTAACCCCACCGGATTATTTGTTGTGGTTATTTGAATGGTATCATTAGTTAGTATTTTAAAAGATACACCTGCATGCAAACCAGTAATATTTGTGATTCCGGGAATTTTAATTTTTGCTACATCATGCTGATATAAGCTATAATTGGCATTCATCCTTCCTAATGGACGTGCCTTTACACTATAATAATAAGGCGAATTAACTTTTTTGAGCCATTGTACAAGTAATACTTTTAGTGCTTGAGCTTTATCCTTTTCAATTTGTGGAATGGTAGGAAGTTTTAAAATATTGATTTGCTCCAAACTATCAGTTACTAAATTGTAGAAACCATCAATAGCCGTATTTTTTGCTTCAGCCGTGTGCGCAATCATCAATTTATGCGTTGCGGTACGCACCATAAATCCCGGAATTTTATCGTTGTACCATTCCGAAACTGCAAAATACGTTTCGCTTTTATTGTAGGTGTCTTCGATAAACGGACGCAATGATTTTCCGTCAACTTTTGTTTCGGGCATATTCAAATAATCTTCAATGGTGGGACGAATTTCAATATTACTAATTGGTACTGTCACACGTTTGCCTGCTGGAATACGTCCCGGATAACGAATAATTAATGGTACTCGGGCTGATTCGTCGTAGAAATTATTTTTTGAATTCATACCGTGTGAACCCATCATTTCGCCATGATCGGCACAAAAAATAATCATAGTTTTGTCAGTTAATCCGGCATCGTCTAATTTCTTTAAAATTTCACCCAGTTTATCATCAATTTCTTTGACCATTTCGTAGTAACGTGCCACAAAAATGCGAAATGTTGCAGGATTTTGATAAGCACCCATTTTGGCAATGCTGGACGAAAAATAGGGCGAATTTAATTCGCTTGCTTGATAAAAAGTTGACGATGTGCTATTTACAAAATAATTAGTAGGAAATGGCATGTTAACTGGATTGAGCGAACTATAATAAGGTGCCGCCACCACAAATGGTGGATGCGGTGGTCCAAAAGAGCAATGTATACTGAAACGCTTGGCTTTGTTGCGTTCAATAGCATTGATAGTGTTTTTAGCGTCCATTGCACTCTCTGTATGCGGTGCATCAATCAGCAATTTTCCGAAATTCTGATAATCGACAGTCGTTGTGAGCGTTGGGTCAATAACTCGCGCATCCAATGCATCGGGCATGTAATTTAACTTGCCACCACCGCCTGTTAAAGCACCTGGTTGAGTTGGAGCAGTTGTTAATTTCAATTCCGCTTTCCACCAATTGGCATAATTATCAGATAGTCCTAATCCCAACACGGGATGGCTCGACATGCCGGCACATGTTATAGGACGGTTGGCGTACACATAGGCTTTGCTCTCGGGCGAATGCCATTTGCCATAATACTCACAGGTATAGCCATTTGCAGCCAATACTTCGTCGTAAGTTTTTGTATTATAAATTGGTTCTTTGCCTGTTAATATAGATGATGTGCCAGTTTCGTAAGCATAGGTGTTTCCCCAAATGCCGGTATTGCAAAGGCTATTGCCCGTAAGCATACTTGCACGCGAAGGCACACTCACAGGACTTTGTGCATAAGCGCGTGTAAAAGTTACACCTTCGGCAGCCAAACGATCCATGTTGGGGGTAGAAATAATTTTATTTCCATTGCAACTCAAAGCATCAAACCGTAGCTGATCCGAAATTATAAATATAAGATTGGGAGATTCGGCCGAAGCTTTCTCTACAAAATTTCGGGCATTAGCACTGAGAGCAGTAATGCCAGAAAGCAGCAAAGGGAGTGATATGTGGTTGATTTTGAACATATTTTTATTAGGTATTAGAGTCAAGAATAAAGAACAAAGACAAAAGACAAAAGAACAAAGACAAAAGACAAAAGAACAAAGAACAAAGACAGAAGACAGAATTATGATAAACAAATGAATTTCAAAGCCGAAACATCAAACTCTCTAACTTCAAACCTAAAATATTATAACATTACAACTACTTCCTAGCCGGTATTGTTTTTGTAAACGGTATTTCTTCGCGCATCATTTTAGCACCTTGCCCAGCTAACCAAAGGTAATGATCGGAAGGTAAACCTTCGTTTCCAACAAATACACTTTGGCCTACCGGTGGATTATTTTCAATTTTAAAAATGGCTGTACCCTCATCAATTTCGTCGAACATGGCGTAATACAACATTCGGCAGCCTAATTCAATCGAATTTGAAATCTGATCCCAATAGAATCTACCTCCATTTCGAGGGTTTTGGTTGCTTTTAGAGTCCGACTTCATATTGTACCAGCTAAAACCCGGAAACACAACAGGCACATAATCCAAATTATTTTTTTTACACCAATCCAAATCCTGTGCTATTAACGAGTGAAATTCGGGATAGGTTTTTTGATTAAAACGATTCACCAACCAAGGTTGTACAATATCCGCTTGTTTTATTATCTCATGGAGTTTCGGGTTTTTGTCCGAATCGCTACCAAGTTCTCGCCACCGTGTAGGTAAGCCTAAGAGAATAGAACATCCACCATAAATGGGGTCGTTTTTAAAGAAATTCAGCAGTTTTTCGTATTCAGGATAGCCATACTTGCGACCATCGCCAAAACCAATACCCCAAATAGCCACCAATGGTTTATCGCGATGGTAAAGATACTGATTTTTTTCACGGCTTGTCAATTTTTGAACATCCACTAATTTTTTCCAATCGGCAATAACTAAATCCACTTCGTGGGGCTGCATTCCCGACAAATCGTACATAATACAAATAGCTCTATCGTTTGCCGTAGCTGCATTAATGGCATTTTCCAACACTACAGTAGTATGGTTCACTCCCACTGGTGTACGAATAGAAGCCACAAAACGCTGCATAAACACACCATCAATACCGTACTCTTTCATCCATTTGAAATGTAGGTCGGAAGTGCTTTTGTCGTAGGAGCTAAATGTATAAGCTGATTTTCCATTGGCAAATTTGAATGGTGTTTTGTATTTATCCTTGTATTCAGTCATATCCGGCCACATATCGATGGTACACATGCCAGGTTCAAACTTGCCTTTTTTGGTGTAATGATTCCAACCACGCCCTGCGCCATCCTCGGGTGCATTAAACCAACCCTGATAGCCCGCCATTGCTAAGCCTTTGTACGACATAAATCGGCTAGTGGCTGCATGGTGATTTTTAGCTAATGAAAGAGGTCGAACGCCCTGACGGGTAGGTGTAATCATTTTAATGGTACCATCCTCGTTGAAATACATATAATCCAAACAAGTTGTACGTTGATAAGCTCCACCCGGGAAAACATCGTAATGGTAGGCTAAATAATATTGTCCATCCACATTAATTACCGACCCATGAGCAGTTTTCGAAATGGTAAAAGTTTCATTTCCTTGAAAGAAATCGCCTTTTGATTCGTAAGGCCCAAAAAGATCATCGGCCATCCAGTATCGCAACGATCTGGTTCCACCACCAGTCAAATATATTTTTCCATTGCGCTCAAATACAAATGGACCTTCGTGAAAACCTTTCATTGGAGGCAATTCTACTTTCGAACCGGGTTCAATTTCGGTCATATTATCCTTGAGCGTAAATATTACAAGATAAAATGGAGTTGTCAGACTTTTGCGTTCCGAAATTATCAAATAGTTTTTTCCTTTGTAAGCAAAAACAGTAGGGTCGTAAGCCTGCGCATACCCGTCGGGCATTTGGTAAATGCTTCTCGGGTTATTAAATGGTCCTGTTGGAGAATCACTTTCTGCCACTCCAATATGTGCACCTTCGGGGAAATAAAAATAGTAGCGACCATTTTTTTCGAAACAATCAGGAGCCCAAAACGGACCACCCCAAGGTGTTTGAGAATTTTTCAATACCACACCGTGATCTTTCCACGTAACCAAATCGTCCGACGAAAACACGTGATAATCCTCCATATTCCATTTCACAGGATTATCTTTATCATGCGATCCGTAAATATAGAATTTACCATCGCTCCACCTACGAATGGTAGGGTCAGCAGTAAATGGATGCCGAATAACGGGGTTTTGTGCCATTGCAGCACAGACAAAAAACATTGCAATTACTAGAAAATTTGTGCGGTTCATATATTCTTCTTAATTATTAATTATTCCACTCCCCATTCCATATTAGGTGTATTGCTCAATATCAATTCTAGCTTTCCACCAGCCATAAATTCATCATGCGTAAAAAATGGCGTATTTATTTCTTTTCCATTGAAATAGGCTTTCTGAATGTATTTGTTTTCGGCGTTTGCTCCTTTGGCGACAACAGTAAAGGATTTTTTGTTTGGTAATTTGATGCTTGATTTTTCGAAAATTGGACTGCCAATGGTATAAATTGGCAAACCAGGCGTTACTGGATAAAAACCTAATGCAGAGAAAACTACAAAAGCCGACATGCCGCCACCATCTTCGTCGCCAGGAATACCAAAAATATTGTCCTTGAACCATACATCAAGCAAAAATCGGATGCGTTTCTGGGTTTTCCAGGGTGCGCCCACATAATTGTACAAGTATGGAATATGAAACGAAGGTTCGTTCCCCATCGAAAACTGTCCTACGAGGCCAGTAGAATTAGAACCATCTACATAAAAATCGTTTCTTTTTACGTCCAATGGTTCTCTGAAAAGTTGATCCAATCGCTTTTCAGTGGCTTTTTTACCACCTAAAAGTGAAGTCAAACCTTCAATATCGTGTTGCACTTGCCATGCATACGTCCAGCCATTGTTCTCATCGTAATACTCACGAAAACCTCTGCCTCCATCCAATTTAGGGTTAATCATTATCCATTCCCCTTTTACGTCTTTTGGCATAAAAAGGCGCATATCAGGGTGCCACAATTTCTTGTAATTTTGACCAATTTCTGTAAATATCTTATAGTCTTCGGGCTTGTTTAAGTCTTTTGCCAGCTGCGCCAATGCCCAAGCATCGTAACTCATTCCCAAACTTACCGCTACAGGTTGACGTTTTTCAAATCCATCAACCAAAGGTTCAGTTTCGAGCTCGCCTTTTCGTAGCGCAGGAAAAAAGCCATTGGCATAATAAAAATCGTCCAACCCAACTTTAGGAGCTCCTTGTCGCCAAGGAATTAGCGTGCCTTCGGTGAGATTCTTTTTTATACCTTCGTAAGCCTTTTGAACATCAAAGCCTTTAATTCCTTTGCGGTACGCATCAATAAAAATTGCCGACGAATGATAACCATTCATACACAAGTGATTACCCAATATCTCGGGAAAAGTGGGCATCCAGCCACTTTGCTCGTACATTGTCACATACGAATTTAATACATCGCTTTGCATGGCCGGATTTAAAATGGTATTGAGCGGATGTTTTGCCAAATAAGTATCCCAAATCCAATCATCTACAAAAAACGGACGATCGCTTTTGTGTACTTTGCCATCGTAGCCACTAAAATATTGTCCATACTCGTTGA
>CAMBSB010000252.1 GCA_945870155.1 Paludibacter jiangxiensis
TTTTTTTCATTAATGTGAATAATTTTTCCAGAATGTTCGATTTTTTGGCTCATTTTGTAATGTAGACATTGCAATTTGGGTGCAAATGTAATTATAATTTGCTATTAGTTCAAATCTGTAATGTGAAAAAACAAAAAAATCGAAGGACAAATTATATATCTATTTGATATATAGAGCTATAAAAAGGTGAATAAAAAGTGTTTTTATACTTTTTTTGCACATAAAGTTTGTTCTTGAGCAAAAACATATACATTGCTCAAGAACTTTGCGTTATAAATTAGTATTTTTTATAACCACCATAGCCACCATACATAGAGTCGCTGATAGGAATTTGAAACTTAAAAAATGACGAGGTATAGCTACCTAGTATTCCAATACCACCATTTACATTGCTGTGTATCTGAACCGGTTCTGAAAAGAACTCGATGACAGAACTGTTTGCACTGATTGATTTTAAAAACAGATAATATGATTTTGAAATAGTTTGAAGGTTTAAAATGAGGTCTGTTTTAATTATTTTTACTGTTCCAACAGTTCCTCCATCATCTTTTTTTGGCTCTTTTCCGGCAAAATACTCCATACCATTTAGATATGAATAAAATCTGACTGCATATTTTTGTCCACTAAAATATTCATCTGAGAATTCAAGGAAAGAGCTGTTGTTACCATTTTCACCAATAATACTTGTTGTTGAATTGTCGCCAAATACGATATCATCAGAGCTTAAATAAAAATTTTCATCAAAGAATTTACCATCGTCAAAATACATCCTACGGGTGGCAACCATTCTGTAATAATTTGAAATTTGGGGATTGTCTTGAAATTGAATTACAATATCTAATTTTTCGTTTTTATATTTTCCAACTGTATCAACTACCATTTTGCCATATTTATCAGAATTATAATTGATTATCAATGATTCGTTAATTAAATTTCTGATAGTATCGAACGAAAGAATTGTCGTTGAATCCATTATTTCTACTGAGCAATCTACCTCACTGAAAATGGCATTTTTAGCAGTTATTTTAATTATATCGCCAATCATAGGTTTGTAATTGCTTATATAATAACCATTACCTTGTTTTATAAGTGTTTCTTTTTGAATATTATTAACCCATAAATTTACAGTCGCATTGTCAACCACATCAAACTGGTTGTCATCTTTCAGAAAAAATTTGCTTTTTGAAACATGTACTTTTATAACAGAATCAGGGGTAATAAAACTGTTAATCACTAACATCGACGATGTTATCTCGCCTTCAAAATCAATTTCGGTATTACATGCAAATAATCCCAAGAATGCAAGTGTAATGAATATATTTTTTAAGTTTTTCATTGTTTTAAATGTTGAAAATGAATGTTTTAATTAGAATTTATACGTATAACTAATAGATGGAATAAATGGGAATAAAGTTAATTTATTCAGTGATTTTCTACTGGTTGAAACTCCGGTAATTGGGTTATAACTATATTTTTCTCTAATCATTATCAAGAAAGGATTCTGTTGAAAATAAGCATTATACACGCTAAAATTCCAAGTGCGAATTCCATGTTTCTTTTGTTTATGAAAGTTGACTCCCAAATCCAATCTGTGATAATCGGGCAACCTATAATTGTTTCGTTTGCTAATATAAGGTACTGAAGTAAAATAACTAAATGATGATCCGGGATATTGATTGGTCATGTAGTTTTGAAGCCCCAAAGTGCCATTACTTCCGGTATTGTAAACCCAAGTGGCTGCAACATCAAATTTTTTGCTGAATTTATGCGAAACAACTATACTTAAATCGTGTCGGCGGTCATATTTTGCCGGAAAAACTTCGCCATTATTAATTTCTTGTCCAACCCGGTTGAACAAACGGTCTGATTTTGACCAGGTATAGCCTATCCAGCCAGTAGTTTTGCCTACAGATTTTTGTGCCAGAAATTCTACACCATAAGCCCAGCCTTTACCAATGGCAACTTTATCTTCCCAGCCTGTACTTGAACCCAAAAACGTAGCACCATCTTTATATTCAATCAAATTATTCATCGATTTATAATAGGTTTCTATTGATAAGTCAACTATATCCAATAAATTGTAAAACACACCAGCCGAAAACTGGTGCGAATTCATTGGTTTCACTCGCTTGGTTGCCGGAACCCAAAGGTCGGTAGGTAAGCTGATATTACTGTTGGACAGTAAATGAATGTATTGACTCATAGCAGCATAGCCGGCTTTGACTGATAGCTTGTCATTGATAAGGGCACGTAAACTCAGGCGAGGTTGTAGTGAGTGATAAAACTCATCCTGTACAAAAAAGGTGGAGTAATGTAAACCTATATTGGCTTTGATAAACGAATTTATGCTCCAATTGTCCTCGAAATATAAGGCTGTTTCATGCGAATACACATTTCTGTTACCAATAGTCGTGTCAGTTTCCTGAATCAAAGTATCTCTTTGATATTTTGATTGAGCCACCGAAACACCCGGACGGAATGTATGATTGGTATAATCGCCACCAAACTTGATATCGTGGTTTGGGCTTGGAGAATAATCAAAATCAACTTTAGCACCATAATCTTCAATGCCTGAACGATAAGCTATTGTAGTTGAAGCTAATTGTGTGCTTGGGGGTGTTTTAATCTTATTTTCAAACGAAGTTCCTACAGCCATATCAAAGCGATAGCGTGTAAATGTTGCGGTGGTATTCATAAACAATTTATTGTTGATAATATGATTCCAGCGCATTGCCGTGATTAAATTTCCCCAATTCCAATTCAGTTTAATCCTGTTTTCTTCAGTGCCGTTTTCATAATTATTATAACTGTCTCTTATATTGGCATATATCACGTCATCACCCATATAAGTGCTTAAATACAGTCTATCGTTGTCTGAGAATTTATGACTGATTTTGGCATTCATATCGTAGAAATAGTATCCGGCCAGGATATTGCTGTTCGATTCCGAAGCTGCGGCAGCTAACTTAATAATTGGTTGAGCCAGAATATCGAAGTATGTACGACGTGCCGAGATATTAAATGTTGTTTTTTCGCTAAACAATGGTCCTTCGAGATTTATTTTTGATGAAATCAGACCAACGGTAAGGTTTCCATGTACTTTTTGGTTATTACCATCATTCATTCTAATATCCAGAACCGATGAAAGTCTACCACCAAAACGAGCCGGGAATCCGCCTTTATATAAAGTCACATTTTTAATAGCATCGGCATTGAACACCGAGAAAAACCCACCTAAATGGTTCACATTATATACAGGGACGCCATCGAGCAAAAACAGATTTTCGTCGGGTCCGCCCCCGCGCACATAAAATCCGGCCGAACCTTCGGTGCCTGCTTTCACACCGGGTAGCAATTGCAAAGCTTTTAAAACATCAGTTTCACCAAAAAGGGTAGGAACGGATTTTATCATGCTTATAGGTACTTCTATGGCACTCATTTGTGTGCCTTTTACGCCAATTTCTTTATGCTGACCAATAACTGTAATTTCTTTTAATTCAGTGGATTGCGATAATTTTATATTGATAATTGTGTCTTTGCTGAGTTTAAAAGCCCTATGTTGGGCAGCGTATCCAATATAAGTATATTGCATGTCCACATTGCCATTGGGTAAAGTAAGTGAATAAAATCCATAGGTATTACTTACTGCACCTTTTTGGGAATTTATATCATAAATTGAACTACTGATGAGTGTTTCGCCGCTTTTATCATCGCTAATATAACCACTGATTGTGAAATTTTGCGCCGATATCAGGTTGAAAATCAATAAAGAAAAAATTGAACTAAGGAGAATCTTTTTCATTTATTTTTGAATATTAGTTTTTAAACTTACTTTTGGATGTACGCTCTCTTTTTTTGAGTATGTGTAATTTTATAATAGTTAACGAATGGAATCAACTTTTGTTATGATGCGATTAAATAATTTTTTGTTGCAATTAGTTGAGTTTTTTAAAAGTGTGGGTTAAAAAAGCATTAATTTTAATTGCTGATAGAACATGAAATCAGACCGTTTACTGTGCAAATATAGAAAAAAGATAGGATGTACCAGCAAAACATCCGAAAGTAGGATATTTAAAGATAGTAGATATTACATATATTCAATTTCAATAAATGACAGAAGACATTAAAATCAACAGGCTTTGAAATCGAATTATACATGCAAGTGGGCTGTAAAATTATTGAAAATTAATTAGTTACGAAATTAAAAGAATATAATATCTTTAGTGTTTATTTTTTTATATCCCACTCAATATTGAAAGGAAACAAATCAAAGCCCTATTAAATTTGCTCCGCTATTAATTGTTCATTACCTAAAATGAGAGTTCCATTGTTGAGCCAATCTTTTTCGTTTATAGAGTTGACTATGATAGGCATACGTTTTTTTGTATTGTGAATTTGCGCCATCAAAGCATTGGCTTCGGTGGTGATTATGGTGTAAGTATGTAGAGTTTCGCCTGAAGCACCGTTTTTCCACATACTCCAGAGTCCTGCATAAGCATATAATTCGTTGTTGGGCATGTGTATAAAGTATTTTTGTTTCTTTTTTCCTGTGGGATCCAGCCATTGCCACTCAAAAAATCCATCGGCAGGAATAAGGCAGGGTCTGATTAAACTTCCTCTGAACGCTGGTTTTTCGTTAAGTGTTTCCACGCGTGCGTTGAGCGTACTTTTTTGTATGCTCTTGTCGTTTGCCCATTCGGGTATCAGTCCCCACTCGAATAGTTGAATTGTATCTTGCTTGTCGTTGGTAATAACAGCAGTTCGTGGATGTTCAAAACCATTGTAAATTTTGGGTACATACAGTTGAGGCTGTTCAAAGCGTGCATCGAAACGTTTTTCCAGCGTTTGAGCCGATTTGGATTGTTGTGAATGAAAGCACATGTAATTTTAGTTTACAGTTGATAGTTTACATTTGATAGTTGAATTATCAGTTATTAGTATTTTGATTTATATTTTTTACTGAATATCAAACAAACTCCAACATATCTTAGTTCTCACAATTTTCCCCAAGTTTGGTTTTGTGAAAATCCAAAAGGAGTTAATGCCGGTAAAAAATTGACTTGATAAATTTTAATTATTTGAATTTCAGCAATATAGTTTTTTTAAGGTAAATTGTTAGACGCTGCTTTGCATAAGGCAAATAATTTATTAAGGATATATTGTTTACTTTTAACAGCACAAATATAGTTGTTTTAAGAGTTTATAACTGCAATTTTTGCATCGAAATTCAATTATTTTCAAAAGAGCAACATATGCATATTCTAAAATTATCCCTAAAAAAGTGAATGCCTGAAAATTTTAAATTTACATGCATTCCTTTATTACATTAAAAAACTATGTTATCAGACTAAACTTATTTTCGGAGAAAAAGTTCATTGAATGTGATTTAATGTTCTCTCTGGCCCGAATGGTGAAGCTGATTCCAAAGTGAGTGAAATTTCGCTAATGTCTATTTGTATTTTAATATTTTTTCCAACACCTTTTCCAATTCACAATATAATTAACGGTATCTTAATAAGATAAGTCGTATTTGTCGTGAAATGACGGTAATATTTCATAAATTATGTTGTATATAGACGGTAAGTGCTTATAAGTATTTCTAATTAATATCAATTGGCTGCAAAAGCTACAACATGAAACGGTTGTAAAAGAACTATTATGAATTGGTTAAGTTCGGGTTTAATAAAGCCTTGATACAAAAAAAAGAATGCCTGAAAATTTAAAACTTTCAGATATTCTTTTGTAACCCTAAAAAAACTATTTATTAAACTAAATTATTTCCTCATTTTAGCATTCCAAACCAGCAAAGCTACTAATGCCGATAATAAAGTTGCGCCAAACCAGAAATAACGTGCAATTGAAAAATCGTAGGTAATAATATTATCAACAATGACTTTTTTATCACTTATTAAAAAACCGCTTATCAATTCCTG
>CAMBSB010000253.1 GCA_945870155.1 Paludibacter jiangxiensis
TCTTGATTTTGCTCTTTCCGCAAATGTATTCCACCAGTGGCATCGGCCATATACAATTGGGGAATTCCCAGTTTTTCGAATCCTTTAATATAGAAGATATTATGTCCGCTAATAAGCTGGAGTTTTTCCTCTAAAGTCATCTTATTTAATAAGATTTGTGCTTTTTTGTCGGCCTCCTTAAATGGTATTTGTGGTTTAAAAGTTGCATCCGTTGCTTGAACTTTACAAATAAAGAACAGCAGAAATAATCCGATTTGTAGTTTTTTGTTCATTTTAAATTGAGTCTTATTTTATGAATAATTTATGGCATGTATCATTCACAAGGACTATATATACTCCTGAAGTATTTAAAGTTATATTTATTTCTGAAGTATTTATCTTTCCCTGTTTAACCAATACACCAGCTATATTGAAAATAGAGTAATTTTCTCCACCATGATTTTTGATAACAATTGTTTTATTCGTACTAAAAATATTATTCTCCACTAAAATGTTTGTCACTTCCGAATTCATTCCACCCATAAAATCAAAACTAATTTGCCTGTTTGTCAAACTAATATTGGTTAGAGGTTTTTCGGTAGCCACATTACTTTTAGATAGAGCATTAGGTGTTGATGTATCAGAAAATTCAGTTCCGATTAACGGAAAAGATAGTTTCCAAGAATTTCGTTCGAAAATCATACCCTGATTCGATGAAATATTTACCGTATTTAAAGTAGTATTTCCTTCAATTTGAGCGCTATCAACATGATAGATAACTAAACCGTCCTGATACACGCCAGCATCGAATGACACTTTTTGCCTGTTTTCGAGTAAAAAATATTCACCTTTAGTTTTGGTATCAATTCTATAATTGATGTTCGAAACGGTGGCATCTCTCATTCTTATAATGGTAGCTGGACTATTCAACTTGGTAGTGCTGTTCCAACCTAATTTATTTTTGGAGTATGGATTGTGATGTGCTGGCGTATCTCCTTCTCTGATTGTTTTATTCCAACTTCCGGTATTCATCAAATCCCAGTCGCCAGTGCCAAGAAAATTTCCACCGCTTTTTTCATAATCAGTGTCATAAAAATCGGGTAGGCCAAGCCAATGTCCAAATTCGTGACAAAAAACACCGACAGTCGAAATAGCACTTCCGTTAAATGCCTCAATTTCGGGTTGAAGTGAGTATGGCCCTAAGGTTATACCATCAAACTTTATCTCGCGATAAGGTGGATTGTAAAGTTTGCGCAAATCGCCAATGCTCGACCATATATTGTTAGGGTCAGAGCCAACATACTCTTCTCCTTTGCCCTGATGAACAATACATAACCCATCAATTACACCATCTTTATCGTTGTCGTAATCGACAAAATTAACCACCGGGTCAATAAGTTGAATAACTTCCAGTATCAATTCTGTACGAGCAGCATCAGACCCAAAAACGTTTTCTCCATAATATTTATGTGTATTCGAAACAGTTACCCAATTTATGACATCAGTTGTTACGTTCAATTTTCCTCCTGAAACTTCGGTATAGTAATCCTTAAAACTTCCAATTCCCGAATAGTTGGGTTGATTCATCATATTTGAGAATGCCTGCTGATTGTGAGTAATTTGGGTGTCGCTAAAGTTGACCAACACCATTAATAACTTTACATTTCCTGAACTTGGAAATGTTTTATTAACAATAGAATTGGGGTCAATTATGCCCGTTTTGGCTCTCATTGCCTTATTGTAACTATTACTTTTCAAAAATTCAAGTTCTGAATTGGATCGGCTATCCGGGTTATGAGCTTTCACACCTGTACTTTTCAATCGCCCTGTTTCATCCATAAAAGCATAATAATACTGTTCATTGATGTCATCTTTTACAATTTCGAAACCATCGGTTGTAGTTAAAGAATGACCACGAAAGTCGTCGCCGTTCAGAAGTAAAGTTATGGTACTTCCATCGGATTGAATAAAATTCGACATCTTTGACGCAGGTTGTACAGCGTATATTGTAGTTGTAATAATAGCTGTAATTATTATTAATAATGCTCTTTTCATAAATTTATTTTTTTGTTGTAAGTAGTTCAAGAAGCTGAGGTTCAATTAATTTCCCATTTTTATCAACAAATCCAAAACCACCTTTGTAATCCCAATTAGCATAGGGTATGTTATATTCTTTCAGCAAACTTAATACATCGTTGTACCAATTCATTCTGCAATTAAAATCTGTAGTCTTAAAACTACCAAATTCGCCACAATAAATAGGTAATTTCCATTTAGCTGCACATCGAACAGCTTTTAAAAATTCGGTGCGTAAGACTTCTTTATTTTGCTTGCCCTTAAATGGATATACCAGTTCTTTATCATTCGGACTCATATTATCATAATCCTCGTTGGTAATGTTGTAAGGATAACAAATATTTGTTGATATGGTTGCCAGATTAGTCCACGGTGTTCGATAGTGCGTAAATAAATGTGGTTTATAAAAATGAAAACTCAACATCAGGTTTTTGTCGTTTTCGGGTACAACCAATTCGTCCATTGTATCTACATCTTGCCATCTATTGGAGCCAATAACCAAAACGCGTTCGGGTTCACTGATTCTGATATTGGCAATTAATTTACTCAACAGTTTATTCCAATCATCTGTATTGGGAGCAACCGGCTCATTTAATAGCTCATAAGCGACCAAATTTGTTGGATATTTTTTTAATTCTTTTGAAAGTTGCATCCAAAGATTCAACAACTTTCTTTGTTCCAAAACATTATTCCATAGCGTATTAGTACTGTCGTTAAAATGATGTGATCGAATAACATGTAAATCAACTATCACTCTCATTTTCTGCTCTTTACACCATTTAATAGTTCGGTGTAACAGAAACAAACCATTACTGTTGAATTTTCCGTTTTCATTCCATAAATGCATTTCATCAATGGGTAACCGAATATGATCAAATCCCCATGTTGAAAGTTGTTTGAGTTCTTTTTCTTTCAAAAAACTACTTCTTTTTAGTCCTCTGTGGTCATTCTGTGATAAAAAATGACTTATGTTTGTGCCTCGCTGAATATCAAATTCCGATGCATTTGAAGTGGTGTAACAAAGAGCAAAAAAGCAGACGAAAAGTGTAAATTTCATGTAATTAATTCTAAAATAAATAGTAACCAATTTTCTTGCAATTAAAAAAACAGTTTTTTGATTTATTCATTTTTCAAAGTCAACCAGCTTTTTAATAATTGATTCGGATTTCCACCAGCCATTATTTCAAAAACTCCTTCTTCTACTTTGTAAGTCAAATCATTACCCCAAAAACCAAGCTCTTCAGGACTTAATTGGAAAGATACAGTTTTACTTTCGCCTGGTTGAAGAAAAACTTTTTCAATACCTTTCAGTTCTTTTACCGGACGTGTAATCGATGCTACCAAGTCGCGAATATACAATTGAACAATTTCATTTCCCGAAACTTTTCCAGTATTTTTCACAGTTATTGTTACGGTTGTAGTTTGATCGGTATGTGCAAAATAATGGTTTAGTTTTAAGTCGGAATATTCAAAAGTGCTGTAACTCAAACCAAATCCAAAAGGATAAGCCGGCTGTGAGTCAATATCGATATACTTTGAAGAATAACTTACATCTTTCTGTTCGGGACGACCAGTATTGTTGTAATTATAATAAATAGGTAGTTGTCCCATGTATTTTGGGAAAGTCATTGGTAATCGTCCTGATGGATTGTAATTACCAACCAACACATCGAAAATGGCGTTACCTGCTTCGCTTCCCAGCCACCATGTTACTAAAATTACTGAAGCTGACTGAGCGGCTTCGTTAAAAATTAGAGGTCGTCCACCCATGACTAATAAAATGATTGGTTTTCCAGTTTTGGCAAGTTCAGTTACCAGCATTTGTTGCTCTGCTGGAACTATAATATTTCCTTTCGATTTTGCTTCACCAGTTTCATTCCATCGCTCGCCGATAGCAACTACAATTACTTCCGATTGTTTTGCTTTCCTGACAGTTTCCTTTAAATTAATCAACTGATTTCCAATTAGTGAATAACCTTCGGCATAATTTACTTTTGATTGAGGCAGGTTTTTTAAAATGGCTTCGTAAGGAGTAACTGCCGATGCAATATCCTTTTCGCAAGCCCAAAATCCGAGCATGTCTTCTTTCGATTTCATTAACGGACCAACCAACAGTATTGATTTTAAAGTTTTTGAAATTGGTAAAACATTGTCCGAATTTTTCAAGAGTACAATTGATTTTTTAGCAACTTCGCGTGCTTCTAACCGGTTTTCGGGCGATAATAGTGTTCGTTTTTCGAGCTCTTCATCACAATAAGCAAACGGATTATCAAATAGCCCTAATTCTATTTTTTTAATTAGAATCCGCTTGACGGCATCATCAATCAGCGTGGCTGAAACTTTACCTGTTTCGACTAATTTTTTCAGATGTTGTGTATAACTACGCGATTCCATATCCATGTCGCAACCCGCTAAAAGAGCTGCCTGTGCTGCATCTTCCTTGTCATTTACAAAACCATGTTGAACCATTTCGGCTACCGAACCCCAATCGGAAACAACAAAGCCATTGAAGCCCCAATTACCTTTTAACAAATCTCGCAGAATGTATTGATTTCCTGTGCAGGGTATTCCATTTAGTTCGTTGAAGGAGTTCATAAATGAGCCTATTCCCGAGTTTGCAGCCGCTTTAAATGGTGGTAAATAGACATTATGTAATGTCTGGAGCGAAATATCAACCGTATTGTAATCTTTACCAGCAATGGGTGCACCGTAAGCAATAAAATGTTTTGCGCAAGCCATAATGGTATTTTTGTCTTTTAAATTTGTACCCTGATAGCCTTTCACCTTAGCCTTGGCAATTTGAGTTGTCAACCAGGTATCTTCGCCACCACCTTCCATAACTCTTCCCCAGCGGGCATCACGACTAACGTCAATCATGGGGGCAAAAGTCCAGTGCGTTCCTGCTGAAGCAGCTTCGGTAGCTGCCACACGGGCACTCTTTTCAGCAAGTCCAATATCGAACGATGCTGCCTCGCCCAATGGAATTGGAAATGTAGTTTTGTAACCGTGAACCACATCCAATCCAAAAATTAATGGAATTTTCAAGCGTGATTTCATGGCAATTTCTTGCATCATGCGCGTATTTTTTGTTCCAATAATATTGAGCATTGACCCTACTCTGCCGGCTATTATTTGAGCTACTATAGTTGTATCGTCCGACAATGGACCGGTAGCTAAAAAGCTTCCGGTATATTGATTCATTTGCCCGATTTTCTCGTCGAGAGTCATTATATTTAGTAAAGAATCAACTTTGGCTGAATAAGGCGATATAGCAAAAAGAACTGAACTGAAGAAAAATAAGAGTATGTAAAAAAGGTATTTCATTCGATAAAATTTCGAATTTTAAAAACCAAATTCTGCCCGTTTTTGTTTGGGCAGAATTAGGTTGTGGTTTAACGTACTATTAGTTTATTAGCAACAACTGTTCCATCAAGTTTTGTAAATTTTGCAATGTACAATCCATCGATTAATGACTTTTGGAATTGGGCTTTACCTTCGTTCAACAGTCCTGAAGAAATTTGTTGTCCTGATAAATTAATAATTTCATATTTACTGAATTCATCACCAAAAACTTCGATACCTTGGTTATTTACTGTACATTTAACCACATCTTGTTTGATAGTGGTAACAGCTGAAGTTCCGGCATCGGCAGTAGCTTCAAAATTTGTTATTATAACATCATCAATATCAAAAGTACCTTTTTGATAAGCTGCTCCAAAAGATAAGACAGCTTTATCGGTATTAATATTCCAATTTGAAGGAGTGGTTATATAATATTCGTAACGCTTCCAGTCTTTGCTGAGTTTTGCAGTAAACTCTCCGGT
>CAMBSB010000254.1 GCA_945870155.1 Paludibacter jiangxiensis
CACAAACCATCCAGACCTTTACGCAAATCAACGCCTTGCAAGCATACTACAAACCGATTTCCTTCATTCAAACAGAACATAACTTTTTTCGACAAAGATCTGAATTTGATCTTCTTGAAAAAATACGGCTAATTTGGGATGCTTACGTAGTAAACTCCCATAATTGAACCATTTATTTATAAAGTAATGCATAAAACCCAGTACCACAGCAATTATCATTAACCCCATAACCTTAACAAAAGCAGCGCCACCTTGTGTTGCAATTTTATCTTGTGTAAAAGGAAATACCGGATATTGAAAGAAATAGAAAAGTAAGGAAACAAAATAAATGGCCAATGCGGCAATAAATGCATCCGGTATTACTTTAAATCCCCACACTATGCTAATTATGATGGTTAAAACCAAATAAAATGGTACAAAGAAACGAGCAAATGCAGCTTTGATAAATGCTTTAAAATAAGCGGTAGGATAGGAGAGAGGCAAGGTCTTGAAAAGCCATGCTGCTTGTCGGTTATTTCCATAAAGCAATGATGTGGATAGTGTAGAGCCTACAATCATAAATGAATAAAGAATCAACAAATACCTTTTACCATTTACAAGTTCATTCATATCCAATGAATTACGAAAAAACGGAACGGCAATCATAATTAAAATATAGCCTATTGAAGGTAAAAAGCTTTGCAGGAACATGCGTTCACGTCCTGTCATTATCCAAAGCAGTTTAAAAGGTGCAACTTCTTCCTTGCGATGCACAAAAATGGATAACATAAGCTTATACCACAAACTTTTACGCGCTGTTTCAATTTTTATTTTCGAAACTTTGTCGCCTTGTTCCAAATCCATCAATTTACGATTGAATATTGGTGTCAGATATTTTCCGGTCAGAAATATGGCTGTTATAGGTATTAACAATGCTTCTGCTATAAATATAAGATGTTGTATATCAAATATATTTAAGGTAAACGATTCGACCAAACCCGCGAAAAATGCCGATGGAATGAGATAAGTGTACCAATAAACCGGCAAAACCATATTTACTATATTTGATTTGTCCACCACATTAATTCCAAACTGATAGAACAGCATAAAAGCTATGGCTATGAAAATCTGGAAATACATCAGTATATTCTTTAATTTCTCGCCACTGGCAAGTCGCATTATTACAAGGTAAAGTAAATTAGCTAAAAACAAGGTAAACAGCACATTGAATAATACAGTAATGCTGAAAAGCAAAGCCGAAACTACTCCAAACTTAACAATGGCAACTATTATGGATATTATGGATAAATTAAATGCCATCATCGACAAGTAAATTAAAATATGTGCATTGCGTGCCAGACTTATGGTATTTCCCTTGATGGGAAGGGGTTGTATTATCACATTTTCGGAAGTATCGAACAATATGGAAGTAAATTCCGAAATTATCATCATGGCCATCATCACCATCAAAAAGCTGTGTGCAAAATAGTAGAAGGTAAAGGGATTTTTGACTATGATTAGAAACATGCCAAAAAATACCCCAAACATTATTTGTGATAAAGATTGTTTCAACAAGGCATTTTCGGTTTCATTTCGGGCATTGTTGCCCAATACTTTCATACGGCGATTGTCCATGGTCAGTTTCAGTTCTAAAATCCTGATAAACTGATTGTAATCGGCACCCATTTTTTCGATAAACCAGCGAAAAGGTTTAAAAAGCGATATTAAAAACTTGATCATCTTGCTTATTTTTCGAATGCGTTAATAAATGCTTCTGCTTTCTCGCCATGATTGGTATTTCCTGTTAAGCGGGTGAACATTTTCTCCAGATTTTCATCGTTCGACAGCTTATTCAGGTCTTCAAACGACCCATCGGCTATCACTTTTCCCTGGTCGATCAATATTATTCTATCCGATATTTTTTCAACCACATCCATCAGGTGTGAGCTGTAAAATACCGTTTTCCCTTCGCGAGCTAAATGTATAAGCATTTCTTTCACCATAATTACCGAGTTGGCATCCAAACCCGATAAAGGTTCATCCATAAAGATTAAATCCGGATTGTGCAACAAAGCTGAACATATCATTACTTTCTGTCGCATACCTTTTGAAAAAGTAGCAATGCGTTGATTTAAGTTCGATTTCATCTCGAAAATATGCATCAAAGCTTCAGCTTTCGAGCGGGTAATTTCGTTTTCTAAACCACGCATTTCGCCAATAAACATCATATACTCCATGGGCGTAAGCGATTCATACAGCACTGCATTTTCGGGTATATAGCCCACTTGTTTTTTAATTTCAAGGGTTTGAGTACGCAAATCTTGTCCAAAAATGCTTATTTCACCTTTAAAGTCGCTTATTAAGCCGCAAAGTATCTTTACTGTGGTTGATTTCCCTGCTCCATTCGGACCAATATAACCTATTATTTGACCCGATTTAATTTCTAAATCTATACCATGAAGCACTTGCTTCTGTCCGTAATATTTTTCGAGATGTTGAATTTTTACAATGTTTTGGTCGTTCATTTTGTTTTTCGTTGAATTTCTATTGTGTCTAATGTGGTTAAATTATTAATATTTTTATTTTAGTATAATAGTATAATAGTATTATTCAAATCATTTTTTTTCCCAATTCAACGGATTTTGTTCTATATATGCTGCAATTCTCCGAAATTCATCATCATCCCGAATTACCCTGTCGTGGTACCGCGTTTGCCAATCGAAAGGAATTTTCAATATACGCGCCTGTATTGTAACCGCCGATTTAAAACCACGCATTATCGATGCCAGATTTTTTGATTGCGGCCCGAAATTTGCGCCATTCCCCGTACAGACGCCATGCTTGGCGTCTCTAATAAATTCATTATTTACCATTGAAACGCCAGGCCCGCCCTCCCTTATTAATTCATTATTTACCATTGAAACGCCAGGCCCGCCCTCCCTTATTAATTCATTATTTGCTATTGAGACGCCAGGCCCGCCCTCCCTTATTAATTCATTAATTGCTATTGAGACGCCAGGCATGGCGTCTCTACCATCGCGTCCAATGACCACAATGCCATGAATATGATTGGGCATTACCTGAAAACATGACATATCCAATTCCATATCCGGACGCATTTCCGCCGATTTTATCCATTCATTTACGGCCATCCTGCCCAATTCGGAATATTGCATTTCGGCATTTACAATTTTACCAAAATAATGTTCCATGTGTTTGGTACAAATTGTTACAAAATATGCCCCTTCCGACGCATAATCCCAATTTGCCCATCGTGCTGACGGAACACGGTATTTATTATTGAATTTATTTCCCGACATATTTATAATGGTTTATATTTCCCCCGTAGAGACGCCATGCCTGGCGTCTCAATATTCACGCCGACATGGCGTCTCCATATTCACGCCAGACATGGCGTCCCTGTATTCACGCCAGACATGCT
This sequence comes from Paludibacter jiangxiensis, assembly GCA_945870155.1. Taxonomy (GTDB): domain Bacteria; phylum Bacteroidota; class Bacteroidia; order Bacteroidales; family Paludibacteraceae; genus Paludibacter; species Paludibacter jiangxiensis_A. The sequence continues at coordinate 3,422 of CAMBSB010000254.1, forward strand.
ATCCCTGTATTCAGGCGCCATTGTTTGCCGTCCCTGCATTCAGATGCCATTGTTTGCTATCCCTGTATTCAAACACCATTGTTTGGCGTCCCTATATTCATGCATAATTTTTGGCGTATGTTAACCAAATGCCCTGATTTTTTTACATCGAGACGCCAGGCATGGCGTATGTTTAACCAAATGCCCTATTTTCTTATATCGAGACGCCAAGCATTGTGTATGTTAACCAAATACCCTGATTTTTTTACATCGAGACGCCAGGCATGACGTATGTTTAACCAAATGCCCTGTTTTTTATATATCGAGACGCAAGCCATGGCGTATGTTTAACCAAATGCCCTGTTTTCTTATATCGAGACGCCAGGCATGGCGTCTCTACCATACCTGCATATAATAATGATGTTCTGTATTTTCAACAAATAATATCGCCTCTTCGAGGGTGAAACCAATAGCCTACAGGGTCTAAATCTTTTCAAAATTAACTTCAGGTAAAATAATTTTCACTTCCTGCTCAGCGTCTTCTTTTTTCCAATAAACTATAAAATTTACTCTGCTACTTTTTAATTCGTAACCTAACAAATTCATTTCTTCAATTTGTTGAATGAATTGTTTAGAAAATTTCAAAACAGATTGTTTATTAATATTCAAACATTCATCGTTATTCAAAATAAGTTTATCACCACATAGCAATTTTGAGATCAAATACTGTCTGTTAATGAAATAATCTAACCAAACATATTTGAGACCCAATTGCATTATAATTTCTTTAGGTTCTTCATATACATTGACATCCTGAAATTTGACTAAATTTTCAACATAATTGATTGATTCAAATTGATTCGAATTAATGTGAATAGCAATATTGTTTTTTGCCCGTGTCAGAGCTACATACAATAAACGACGGTCAGAATCAGTTGAGTAACTGAAATTTTCAAGCAAAAGAAATATGTTGTCAAATTCCTTACCTTTAGCTTTATGAATAGTGGAAACCAGAATTGTCTCACCCATATCTGAATAAAAATCCTCAATTTTTGATTCACGAATGAAAATTTCAAAATCAGATTTGTATTTTATTTTAGGAGTTATAGCTTCAAAGTTCTGTATTAAATTGGTGACAATCTCAAAATTTTTACTGTTTCTAAACACGTTTTTTAATTCTCTTTTTGCATTTTCCCAAACTTCATCATTAATAACATATACATCAGTTTTTAAATTTAAAAGACCAATAAAATATCTGATTTCAAGAATGTTGTATAAATTAAACCCTTCATTAGTTTGTATAAGTTTGGCACTGATTTTATTTTTTGTTAATAGTCCTGCTATTTGTAATGCTTCTTCATTGGTTTTTGTCAAAACACAAGTTGAACCTATCAAATCAGTTGCCAAAATATCATTAACTATCGGAGTAATAAGATTATTGCTTTTGTATTGAACTATTTTAATATCCCCATTATCTTTTTGTTTGGCTATTACTGGATCATTTTTCAATCGTTTGTGGATACGTTTTGCAAACTGATTCGTAAATTCAACAAGATTGTTTTTACTTCTATAATTTTCAACTAGTTCGTATTTTACTGCATCGTTTATTTGTAGTAGTTGACTTAAGTATTTAGAGTCTGAACCTCTGAATTCGAATATATTCTGATCATCATCTCCTACGGCTATTACTCGCATTTCCTCGTTCTGCTCCATCATTACTTTTATCAGATTGAATTCATCTTCATCCATATCCTGAGCTTCGTCAATAACCAATACTGTTTTAGTTATGCGGTTTATTTCAATATCTCCGCTTTTAATTTTATCAATCGTTTTTTTGATAATTAAATCTGTTTTTTCCAGACTACCCACTTTCCCAAGAAGGTCGAAACAATAAGCATGGAAAGTTTTTATTTCAACAAAAGATGAAGCATTACCAATAAGATGATACAATCGCTTTTTAAATTCAGTAACAGCAGCGCGTGAGAATGTAAGCATGAGCAGTTGTTCATGCTTTACATCTTCCATTAATAACAATGAGGCCAATTTATGAACTAACACCCGGGTTTTTCCACTTCCGGGTCCTGCAGCAACTACTATATATTTCGATTCGTTGTCATTAATAATTTTAAGTTGTGTAGGCGATAAATCTCCAAACAGCTGTTTGAATTTTGCCACGGTCATTTTAAGTTTAAGTTCATTGGCTTTACTTCCTGGAAAGTATTTCGTTAGAAAAGAACTGTAATTTAATTTAAAATAATCTTCAACAAACTGCAACGCATCCTTGTAATCATTAATCATTTTACGGGCATATTCACCTACAATATGTATTTGCTGTACCTTGTTTTCGTAAAAAAGATTCAATTTCTCATAATCATCTTTGGTATATCTTTTCTTGTTATCCTGTTCAAGTCGCTCAATTGTAAGTCGGTTATATACAACCAAAAAGCCTCCTTCAATCTTAAT
>CAMBSB010000255.1 GCA_945870155.1 Paludibacter jiangxiensis
CTATTACATCATGTTTTTTAACCCGGGAATTGAAGTTATAGGAGAATTTTAGTTTTGAAAAGCTAAATTCATTTACAGTATAAGTTTTGAAAAGATTATCAGGGATATTTGCAGATATACACTCAGCGTATTAAAGTATTTGTTCCAAAATGGGGGTATAAAATCATATTTTTTGTTCCAAAGTAGGGGTGCATTACTACAAACGACCACTAACGAAGCCGAGCGTCTCATACAATCCAACAGACTATTTTACCTTGATACAAAAAAAAGAATGCCCGAAGATCTTACATCTTCAAACATTTCTTCGAAACACTTAAATAACTAAACTAAAATTAGTTCGACATAAAATTTAAGTAGTGTTTCATCCTATTCAGCTTTAATAGAAGGTTTCTTAGGAAAAAAAGCCTCCGAATTATATAATATATTCGGAGGCTTTAATTCTAATTTTCAACAACTACTCACCTAGAGTGACTGTTCCTACATACTGACTGGTAGAAACCAATGTAGGGTCGGAAGCCGATTGAAAGAATAAGTAGAACAGCAGTTTGTCGCCCGGTTCGCTGTAAGGAATTGCTAAGTTCGCTGTTTTGGCGGAACGAAGTACTTCGCCCATCGAATAGCTTATCTCGCCATTGCTTACATTGTAAACCAGTAGCGCAACTTTATCGCTAGCTGAACCAATGCCACTTCCTACCATTTCGTTCCAGGTGAATTTGATGTTATCTCCTTCTTTGATAGCTGTTGCTCCTGAAATTCGACTCAAACTACCATCGCTGATAATTATTTTCGAATAATCCAGTTCAGGCTGAGCATCTGTTCCGGCCACGGCATTTCTCAATGCATATCTGCAAGCATAGTTGTGTGCCGACAGGTTTTCGGCACTTGAAACTTGCTTGAAACCTGTTTTAAGCAGTGGATTAACCCCTTGCATAAAACCCGTTACAAGACCGAATTTTAATTGTTGGTTTACTTGTCCCGGACTACTTGCAGGTCTAGACTTTTTCGACTTGGCTCTGATAATATCTTCGCCATTTTTATTTGTTGAACCGATGACTGTTCCAACGGTTCCTGAAAATCCACTTAGGATTCCCAAATTTAGTTTTCCCATTTTTTAAAGTTTTAGGGATGAATAAATATAATTTTGCAATCTGATTCAGAACACTTTGAGTTGATCAGGCTCTTTGTTTTCAGAATCGTTCTTTGATATTTGTCCATAAACTTACATCATAAGTTATTGGATTTCAATCAAAGCTTGGACGCCTCCGCATACCAAAATTGCAAGTATTTTGCCAAAAGGTCAAAATGTCCGCGTTGTCCGTTATTGTCCATGCCAAAGTTTTTTATTCAGCTAAATATTATTATAAGTGTCCGCGTTGTACCTTATTGTCCTGTGCTTTATGACATAAAAAAAGCAGCCTGATTGCTCAAACTGCTTTTTAATGTAATTACTCAGCCCCCCAACCCCCTGAAGGGGGAGTTTTGGGGTATAATTTGAAGTTAATTTATTAAATAAACTGACTATATTCTACTTTTTTCAGCAATTTATCTCTTTAATTATATCAAAATCGTTGTTATATCAATATTAGAGGTGCTGAGCAGTAACTTTTTAATATATTTCGTGTTCAATGTTTCGTGTTCAATCTTTTGTTTTAAGCGTTTACAATGACTTCCATTTTTACTTAATTTCTTAGTATCACCTCATCACCACATCACCCTTCATCTTTGCTCTTTGCTCTAATTACAAAAACCACAAACTCTCTTTCCCCATTGGAGGCAAATCGGCATATTTAAAGTGAGGAACTATTTGCGCCAACATTTCAGGATATTTAAGAGTAACCGGCATCCATTGACGCGAAACCGATTTCCAGTAAAGCTGACTAAACCTACAAACCTGTGCGAGCAAAGTTGCTGATTCTTCTGCTTCAGGTTGAACAGCTTCATTTGAAGAGGGTGGAAACTTTTGCAGACTGATTTTCAATGGAAACGGATATCCTTCGCGGTCATTGAGGGTAGTTTTGGAACTCAGGAATTGATTATTATATAATAAATACTGGTAATTATTGATGGGTAAATATGTACCAGTAAAAGGCATTTTATGCGAATGAGCAAGATTAAAACCAATCAAATCATTCGAATAATTTTTATTAACCGACACCACAACTACGGGCACCGAAAGCCCAAGTTCAGCAAGCCCCATTTCAATTGGCTTCAATTCTTTCCAACTCAGGTTTTTATAAAAATGAATCACCAATCGTTCCAGTGTTTTATGTGCTTCACAATAATCTTTTACTGCCAATAAAATTGAACCTGCTAATTCATCTGTTTGGTTGCTCCTAAAACAGTCGAAACCCCGAAAGCGGCCTTCATTGGTGAAACTAAATGCGCTTCCCAAATACTTTCTATCCAAATCACGACTTCTGTAGGCACTAATTCCAATGACTAGTTCATCGGTTAACTGAGGCTCCAAACTCCAGGGTGTACCTCCCAGTTTTGCCAGTATTGCAACTAGTATATTCGGTAAACTAAAATGAAAGTTGCTGTTTAATAATGCTTTATCTTTTTCAATATTCCGTCCACTACCCCAGGTTTTATCCACTTCAATGGTTTGCGATACTATTCCTTTGTTGAGTAAAACTTCCTTTATCTGATAATAAATGGCTTTGTACTGCAAATTCGTAGTCCATTTACTATGTGGTGATAAGTAAATAGCCACATATCGTTTGCCTGTTTCAAATTGTTTGTTTTTGAATTTTTCATTGAGTTTTGCTTCTATTTCAGGCAAAGGATTTTCCTTATTATTGAATACTATGCTTAAATGAGGCACAGTATTGTACCTGATATTAATATAACCATACATTCCTTCTCTGAAATCACTTTTATCTCCTGCCAAATAGTCGTTAATTGTTGTGGCCAGAGCTTTGTCACCCTCATGTAGAACAAAAAAGAACACTACCTCATCACTTACCAGGTGTTTTGGTCCCATCTTCATCCCGTATTTTGGTTCTGTATTTTCGCCTTTTCCAAACTGTAGTGGTTTAAATTTAGATGCGTTCAGGCTGAGTGGGTTTTGTGTTACCCAATTCTGATTGATATCCATAATCCGCAGAAGCGATTCTGGCTGCAAATAATTCTTTTTGAAGGCTTCTATTTCTTCCCAGTATTTTATATAACGATTCCCTTTAACAGGTGCAGGTTTCTTCAGTTTCAGTTCATGCATCAAACCCAAGCTTATACATGGAAACACTTCTCCCAAATTACGTCGGGCATCTTCGGGTAAGTATTTATATCTGAAGATATTGTTTTTGTAAATCACCCATGTCATTTTCCCCTGCGGTATTTCGGTAAACATGGGTTGACTTATGGCTGTATTAAACACCGAACGTATCTCGCCTGCCATTACCATTAATTCAGGCTGCTTGGTGAGCTGATTAAATTGCACCCGCAAAGTAAAAACACGGTATCCTGTGGAATTTGGATAGGGCGATGTAGTTTTCACCCACACCTGCGTATCGGACACGAAGTCATACTTTACTGGCATCCCAAGTGAGTGAAAATAATTGGCTAACTGATGACTGTAGTACTTTTTCAAAAATGAAAACGACCAACAACTTTCACCTTCTTTATATTCCCCTACCGATGTAGATAGCGTTACTTCCATGCTATTGGGAAGATTTTCATCGAAAGTGCTGTATAAAAATTCAGGGCTTTCCTTTAAATGTAAGTATTTAGTCAGAAAATCTCTGTCTTTTGTGCATAAGCGGGTTCTATTCAATCCGTCTTCTGTGGTAATATATGCCCTTAGCTTTTGTTGAATGTGTTTGAAAACCAATACATTCAGCACCAATTTATTGTCTTCTACTATCATCTTTATTTCGTTTTAGGTAAGGTTAATTACTATTATTTCTCAGATAGTTATCAAATTCATTTTTATAAATCAGGTGTTTCCCTCCAACTTTTATAGCTTTAATTTCACCCTTATTAATCCTTCTGCAAACTGTACGTCTATCCATTTTCAGTATCCTACTGACTTCTACCACGGTGTAAAATTCTGGTGGCGTCGTTGCTAATGCTTTATCTTGTGGTTCAGTTGTGGAAGGAATATCACCTTTTTCAGATAGTTCTTTCTTTAATTGAACCGGTTCCTTTTTTATATCGGGCAATTTATGGCGTGTAAGGAATGTTTTCACGGGTGGTAGTTCTCCAAAGTAAGCTGAATAAAGCATCGACTCTGTTTGTTGATATATTACCACATCCGACAAGCTATGCTGGACTTCCAGATAGGCTTTTGTCAAACAAATTTTTAGCAGTTGAAAAACGTATATATTGGTCAATAATTCAATATCTGCATCGTTTGTTGGGTGAGTGATAAACGCAAGGTTCAATTTATCCTGTTGTATGCGTTCTCCCAGCTTTTTCAGATTGCTAAGCAAGTGCTTATCCAATATCATATCTTTCAAATAGCTGCGTATCTTGTTGTTTTTCGCTTCTTGCAAACAACTCAAAATATCTTCGCAATAAAGAAAAGTCTCACTGAGCAAAAGTCGTTTGTAAAACTGGCACTTCAGGTTTAGGCTAGAAATAAAGTTTATACGATAAATGCCCGTATCGTTGGCTTTAGCAATTATCTGCTCTTGCAGCTTTAATTCATAATCGCTGCTTAAGCAGTTGCCAGGCAACATTGGGTCTAAGCTTCCATTCAGCAAGCTATCGAATAAGGGAAAACGATAGTCTAAACTCATAGTCAGTAATTTAGAATAAAAATAATAAACAACCTTAAGTTGTTAGTAGAGAAACTCTAAAGAAACAAAACTCTTATTTTTATTACAAAGTTACAAATAATATTTCAAATAATTCACTTAAAATGATGTTTTGTTGAGGTTTTTAATTTTAATTTGTTTTAGCTCAAAAAATCCTAAAATAATTCTTCTGTAAAAGTGTATTCAGAGAGCACTTATAGGTCATAAATAAGAGTTTTAAACACAGAATATGAAACAAGAAATAATCATTGGTCAAAACTAAAAAGCATTTTAGAACTGTTCAAATATGAGATATAAAACTCCCCGCATTTTATTCCATATTCTGGAGAAGTTAAGAGTTTATTTTCTACAAAAAAACCTGTCAGAATAATACTCCTGACAGGTTTTTGAAACACGCAATCTTTTAAAAAACCAAAGTAATATCCTTTACTTAACCCATATTATTTCGATATGGGTCATAATGAAAGTATTTAGGTGTCATTGAAGTTCCTTCACCAGGACCTTCGGGTGGCGAAGATTCCAATGCCAATGAAATTTCGTTATCGAAAAATATTATTTCGATACGAGGCTTTATGTATTTTTTAGCCCCCCGACCCCCCACAAGGGGAGTTAAGAAAGATGCCGAGTTATTTGTTGATTGTTTCATGTTTTTTTGTATTTAATGTATTTTATGCCCTGTTTGGACTTATTCCCCCTTCGGGGGTTAGGGGGCTATAACTCTTGTCGATTGATTATTTACTTTTACCACATAAACGCCTGCGGCGAATTCCGTGTTTCTCGTTTCACATTCCGTGTTTATAACTCCGTTTTCGATTAACTGTCCTACTGCATTGTAAATGGCATAGATGCTTTTTTCTGGTGCAATAATCGTGATTTGATTGGCTGCGTTTACAAACACCCGTGCTTTGAGTTTTGCTGCATTTTCAACACCGGTAGAAACACCTGCCGAACGGAAAATAAGACTGAAACGGTCATTATTTGTTACTTCAGGACTAAAGGTGTAAGCTGATGTTCCATCGGTTAAATCGGTTTCGGACAATGTAACATTGTCTTTAAGTATTACTTTTAAATCCGATGGTAAGTTTGAAATTTCATTCG
>CAMBSB010000256.1 GCA_945870155.1 Paludibacter jiangxiensis
CGTTCAACTCCTGTACACTCACCTACAGCTGTCAATGCAACCCACCCCGCCTGCGGCGGGTTCCTTCACTTCGATGCCGCTTTTGGGCATCGATCCGCTATCAGCGGAAGCGTTCAGTCATCCTTAACGTTCAGCACATTTGTCTTTCGGCATTTGCACCTTACCGTGTCCCGACAAAGGCGGGAAGGTGGTTTGGTAGCTACCTCCCGCAGAGCGGGACAGGCTCTGACGGTCGCCATCGAGAGACCTACTCTCATCTATCATACAGCATCAACCTATCTGCATAGGTTGTTCAAGACACACGGCTGCGATTTACGACGGCCGTCCCCGATAGGGGCGGCTGTCGTTAAATCGCTTGTTAGCATCTGGTTATTTAATACAATTTAAATTAAATTTTGATAAATCTATCAAGATAAATAATACCAATTTTATCATAAATTTTTATAACTTTAACACCTTTATCTAATTGAGATATATCAATAAACTCTTTTGATTTTGTTTCAAATTCTAACTTTCCAGATAGATCATAAATTTTTATTTTCAAAATTGAATTATCAAATTTAATATTTATGTATGAATCTGAAGGATTTGGAAATATTTGAATTTGCTTTTCTAAATTAGTGTTTATAACGTTAGTTAAATATTTATCTCTAAATTTAATAATAATAGTTTCATAATTTGGTTGTCCAGTGAATGCTAAACTGTTTAGAGGAAATGGAATATTATTAAAGTCACTGTATACTACATTATCTAAGTAACAGGAATCCAATGTCCATAATATATCTATTATATCAATTAAATTATCATTTGAATGAATTTCAATATAATCAAATTCTTTATTATAATTCCTTATTTCAAAAAACAATTGAGAATAGTCCACCCCATTTCTGATGTTTACTTTTGACTCAAAAGACTCATTAAAATAAACAGGTTGAGCTGGGCTGGCAATTAAATTGTAAAGACATCTAAAATCTGTCTCTTTTTTTTGTAAAACAACTAAACCTTTTTCGTTATTAGGCTTAACGGAAATATCACGTTCACCAAATAAAGTGTCAACTGAAGCGGAACAATTGGGATTAAACCCGATTATAAGGTTATCGGTCTTAATTCCATTTTTATACCCAGATATATTAAAGGTTTGTCCAATGCATAAATTAACTGTAAAAATGCTTATTAAAATGACAAAATTTTTTGTATCCATAAATTTTACTTTTTTATATGTATGTATGTTATTGACAATTATCAATAACATACATATTAACCAATTTAGAAAGGCCATCCAAATAGAATGTCCTGAGAATCAGATGCACAAGTTACTGAATAGGTAGGAAAATCCCATCCAGTAGAAAATTCATATTTATATTTTCCTATTGTCAACCAACTTGGTGGAATAAACCACCCATAAAACCTAATGTAGTCGTCATAGCAGTCTGTTTTAAAGGCACCCCAATGAAAATTACCTAATCCTGGAAATTGTGGCAATAGAGTAACTCCATCTAATGCATATTTCCTGAGACGAAACTCCCTAAAATATTGGTTTTCAGGGGTGCCACCAGTATAGTGTTCTACTTCAACACCAAGAATCAATCCTTCATTCTCATTATATTGATTCCACCCCACAATATCTACTTTGCAACATGAAACTTGAGGTTCTTTTACTTTTCTAAATGTAAAAAATAATGGTTCATTGAGATTTTTTGCCACAGCAATTGAAACTGGGTCTCCATTTTGACGGAATATTTCCAAACCTTTTATAATAGTGGAATCAATAGTTTTTGATCCGAAAATGACATTATTAATTTCTACCAAAAGAGGATTTTCTAATTTGTAGTTAGAAATGGTTTCCAATTTAGATGATCTGATTTCAACATTCGAATTTGGATCTAAATTTGAGGATTTTTCATCCTTGGCACAAGAATAAATCCCCAAAGTAAGTACAGCGACAACAAAGGCCGCCAATAAAAATTTTAATCTGTTCATGTTTAATTTTTTTTGAACGGTTAAAAAATAAAAGTAATTTCATTTCCTAACTACTTTATCGGGATGTAGTCACGGCTCGCTCCCGCTAGTATTTCTTGAAATTCTGATCCTTTTTCAAGGCTACCTTTCATTGTAAAACCAAATTCTAAAGCTGTTTATCGGTATTGGTTTTCAGCAATTACGGACTCTTTTCTCTCTTCAATCGATGCTAACGGTTTGCAGCTAAAAGAAGTGGCGGATTTTACCACAAATGTTGATACGAAGCACTACTGTTTGTTGACCCACAAAACTGTCATACGAAGCACTGAACCCGCCATTTTTTTTAGGTGCTGTTACCATCCGTTATTCTTGTTCTGTCGTCACAGGTTCTTTAATTTCCATTGTGTCCATTTCGTCAAATGTCATTCCGATTAATTTTGTTTTTAAGTCTGTCAAAATGTTGTTTACTCTGCTTTCTATGAATTGGTCTATTGCATTATCAGGTAATGTTCCACTTCTTGCCCAATCCAAAATTTCACTTGAAAGTAAATGTGTCGGCATAATTGCAATATATTCTGGCTTGTCATAATCTTTCATATAATCAAGCGGATTTCTATTGGTTATGTCAAGGTTTGTAATTTGTGTCAAATAAGCAATGTTCATTAAGCTGTCGCTTGTGATTTTAATTTTATGTTGGTTGTTTAAGACGTATTCTGAATTTGTAGGGAATATGTGATGTAAATTTGGTTTGTCGGTTGTGAAGAAAAAGTTTTGAACTAAAACGTCTCTGTCACAATGTTCCCAATCTTTTGGCTGAGCACTCGCATAAAGTGATAAAACTGCTCTACTCATTCTACCTTTTGAACTATAAGTCGCTGAACGAAGTTTTTGTTTATCAATTAAGAACCTGTCAAATTGATAAGGTTGTTTTGTTTTCTCGTTATTTAAAAATTCGATGTGTTGAGCCAACTGTGTTGTATTACTTAACAAGTCATCATTGTGGAAAGTGACAAACCAAAAATACTTTTTCAAAAAGTCATAATTGGGTGTATTGTTTTTATAAAAGTATGCAGTAATTGTAAAGTAGAAATAACGAAATGGGATTAAATACGGGGTTTTCAAATGCAAATGGTTCTCGAAAAAGTCAAATGTTTTTAGCATTGCAATTTTGGTTTCTTCCCATACTGCCAAAATGTGTTCTGTTTTGATTTCGTTCAAGTAACGGTCTGTAATATTTCTTACACCACTATTTAGAACATTTTGGTTTATTAAAACTGCAAGAATTTGTAAGTAATCAATGTCACTAATTTTCAAAAACTCACTATTGTTGTGGTCTCTGAAATCATCAATTAAATCACGCAGATAAAATCCTTTGTCGCCTTGTGTCGTTGCTGTCTGTTGAGTTGACGGTTTAAATGTTTTAGCAACAACTATGTCAAATATGTTAAGAGGTTTGCCGGCCTGGTTAATTCTTTCAAATATTTGGCACACTTCTGAAACTTGAATTCCTTTTACTTCAATAAAAGAAATTCGGTAATTGTCAAGCACTCCTTTGATTTTTGAAAGTTCGGCAAGTATTGAATTATTGAAATCCTTATTTACAAGTTCGCTATTAAAAACGCAGGTCTGAACAGTTGTAAAATTGTTTTTTATGTCAATCAATTTCACAATTAAGCCATCATCAAATCTTTTCTTCTTACCGATGTTTGGTCGAATTTCTCCATTTCTGTCGTCTATTTCACTCCAAAACAGAAAACGATTACGATAACTTTCATCATCAATTTCACTGTCTGGCGGAATTGTCAAGTCAACATAAAGTAAAGGATTGAAGTTTGGTCTGCTTTCAATAGTTCCACCATACAATGAAGTTAGTAAAGACGTTGTTCGCTGTTGTCCGTCAAGTATGTATTGATATTCAGTTCTGCTGAAATTTGTATCAGTTATTTGGTGTCCACCTATTTGTCTGTGGTTTTGTAGTTTAAAATCAGTTTTCCAAATCAGAATACTTCCCAAAGGATAAAATTTGTAAATACTGTCCCAAAGTTTTTTTACGTTTTCTTGTTCCCAAACAACATCACGCTGAAATGTCGGGATTTGATAATTTTTTGCTATCAACTCGTCAAGGTAAGTTGTCAGTCCTTTGTTGGTTGGAAAAATTCTGTCTGAATAGTTCATGTTTTATTGTTGTTTGTTAGTGTTGTGTCGTCTGTTATAATGGCTTGTAACGTCTGCGATTTACGACGGCCGCTCCCGAAAGGGGCGGCTGTCGTAAATCGCTTGTTAGCATCTGGATTTACTTTAATAAAGGCATAGACGTCAGCCCTTTAATTGTAATTCCAATAAGTAATAATAAAATAATTGACAAGTAAAATGTTAATTCACTTTTGAGCCCAAAATCTACCAAAACTCTATCAGAAAGTTTTAAAATTGGCACTGCCATAAGGCCCATTATCAATGAAAGCCACTTCTTATACTTAGATTCATTAGTGTTGAGCCTAATAACATTTAATTGATACAGGCAAACTGATAAAAACAAAACACCTAGAATAAATAAAAATGATATCATTTTAAAAATTTAAATGGTTTTATAAACTTGTAATCGCTCCACCAACAGCGTTTCTAACAATGTTTCGTGGTAAATTATCTAAATTATCATCATATAAATCCCACAAAGCACCAATAAATGCACTTCCCCATGCTCCCATGGCCTTATTTATTAAAAATTGGGGTTGATCAACACCAGTAGGAGGTGTTGCTGTTTTAAAATACTCGATTGTTGTTTCAGCATTCATGATCAAGGCTAATGTGACTATATAATTTGTTGGTGAATTTGTTTGGGTATTAAGTACTTCTAATTTATTATAAAAATAAGTAAATGGAACTTCATTCACATTATTGACCAAGGCCTGTGTAAACTCATTAAGTAAATCCTTTTCACCTTTAGAGATAAAATTTTGAGTATATGCTGTATGGGACAATGAATCCACCATTTGTTTTTTTTCAATTTCATCAAGTGAGCATGTAGTTGAAAGACGTTCAAATAGTTGTGTACAATTGTAATTTAATGGTAGCATACCTTTAAATTCATCAAGATTCAAGAGTCTGGTATTTAAAATACTTTGCGCAATTTGAGCGGCATTACAATCACAAGCACAAAGGAATTCCATAGAATAGGTATCATAAGTAAAATTCCAAACTTCATCTAAACTCTTATAGAGAAGTTTATTTTGTGCTCTCATTTCAACAAATTGGGCTTTTCTTGTTTCTTCAATTTCATCCTTTTTAGAACATGAAGTCAAAATTAACATTGAGAAAATTAAAAATAATAAATATTTCATAAAAACTTAATTTCTTTGGCTGTCCAGCAGTTCCCACCGTTTGACCGATATGGTCGTAGCATCTTCTTATACTTTGTACTTCATCGTTTTACTCATCTTCATCCTATAACTCTGAACGTCTGTCTTTAATTTTCTCCGTTTCTTATTGAGTTTTTAGTTGGAATCTTAGATTTTCGAAGGACTTTTCCTTTCTACTGGATGCTAACGTTTTGCAGCTTGACGCTGTTGGCGATTTGAAACACGAATTTTTAATTAAACAACAAAAGTAAATATGAAAACAAAAACATCAAGTAAGCACGAAACCGCCAATGGCGTTCAAGGTGCTGTTGAACTAAACCTTCGGTAGCTTCTTGGCTTGATTATTGGCATTTGTATTTCAAATAAATCATATTAAAATGTCAACAAAAAAAAGCGACCAGAAGATCTAGGTCAACACACATTGATTGCTCAAGCGAGAGCACAAGTTA
>CAMBSB010000257.1 GCA_945870155.1 Paludibacter jiangxiensis
TTTACTGCCGAAATAAGAAAGCCACCCGTAAAAACAGCATTACTATTGGTAAACGTAATACTATTCACGGCTATCGTGTCGGCATTGGTAACAGCCGGAGCAATGTTTTCAAAGAAAACATCGTCGGCAACGGTAGGCATACTTGCTCCCGAAGCACCACCCGTAGTTTCACTCCACGAAGTTGTTGCTTCCCAGGTGCCTGTGGCTCCTCCTACCCAAAAACGATTTGCAGCAAAGTTGTTTGCAATTGAAAAAACACAAACAAATAGCATGGAAAGTAATCTTGTTTTCATAATATTCTTGTTTTAAAATTTTTTAGAATTATAGTTTTGATATTATTAGTTCAATGGCTTTTATTCGATAATTTGGTGCCACATTATTCGGAATTGCATTGGAGCCAATGGTGCAGATAAACGACATCATATCAACCAATTTTTGTCCACCTTTTAGTTTTAACTCTAATGAACTTACATCCAACCAATCACCATTATTTGGTAAAACTGACTGAATCCCAGGTGTGCCTTTCACTCCAAAAGTTAAGCTCTTTTCGGGGTTCATGCGGCTCACAACTATGCCTGTTTCCATTGGATTTATCATGCCAATGTTGATTTTGCTGATTTGAATAGTTACATTCTCAGGTAAATTACTTAGGTTTAGCCCAAACTGATACCCTTCGTTGGTGTCAATTCCATTTCCAAGGCCACCAAGTACACCTAACGCACCACCACCAGCTCTGTCGATGCCGACTGGTGTTTCTATTGCGCCATACGATGCTCCGGGTGTCATTACAAATGACTTGGCAGCTCCAAAAAACAAACTAAAAGTTTTGCCTTTGGCTTCTTTAAACGGCAATATGCTTGCTTCAATCGTCCAATCGTCCGATTCGTTGCTATTGTTGTAAATCACAGTGTTGCTTTTCGAATCAATTATAAATTCGGACTCGTCGGTGAATTTTTTTGACCCTTCGGAGCCTGTTGGAGTAGGGGTAAGTAGTACTATACTAACTTTTTCTTTGGCTATGGCTGTACAGCTTATCATTGCAGCCATTGCAACGAGCATAAGTTTATTTGTCATCATATTTTTATTGTTTTATAATTTTTTTTGTAATAAGACCTTCATTATCAATAATATTGCAGAAATAAATGCCGGATTTCATTTTTTCGAAATTTACTTCTATATCTTTTGTAGAGATATTGTTTGATTGTTTTGAATATACCGAAATGCCAGTTGTATCGAAAATCTGAATTTTCACATTCGAAGTGTTTGCATTGTTGTATTTGATTGTAAAATTTGATTTTACTAGGTTTGGAAAAACAACTGCTCTGATGTCAGAATCAGAAGTGTGCAAATTATCAATAGCCGAAACATTGTTTGAGAGTACATCAAACCTGAATCCAGACAGTCGAAAAGCATTTCCTGTAGTTCCTGAATTGAAAAATGAAGCAAAATCAGGGTAATTGACTCCACCCACAGCCGTGATATTCAGGGTGCGCACGTCAATATGACCATTTGTTGAAGCAATTTTTCGTTTACTAACATCTGCCCGGTTTACAATCGTAACTTGCTTTGAACTTGTTATATAATTAAATTTTACATGCGTCAATTGCAATTTTGTGGTATTTGGCATACCCGTTAAATCCAATCCAAACCGGAAGCCTTCGTTAGGGTCGATAGCAGTGCTTGCACCACCACGCACACCGATTTCGCCACCCGAATCTCTGTCCAAACCAGCTTTGGTAAGCAAATTTCCAAAATTTACGCCTTCGGTAGTGGTTGTTGTAGCCATTCCTTCCCACCTGAACAGGAAGTATTTTCCTTTGGCAGCATCCAAATTTGTTACTCCATAAGGAGTCCATGCGTAATTATTTGCATCGCCCGAAATATTGATTTTTCCATTTGTATCAAAATCGAAACGCGACTCATCGTAATATAACCCATTGCCTTCGTTGGCGGTTAATGGTGTTGGTATTTCGAACACTAACTGATTTGTTGATAATAAAACCGAAGCAGGCACTTCTGCTGCATCTGTAATAGTAACAGTAAAGTTTACATTGGTATTGGCAGGAATAGTTGCAACAAAACCTACCATTATAGTACCCGGATTTTTACGTTCGTAAGTTGCATCCGGATAATATGATACAGGATCGGTTGAACGATTGGCTTCCAGACTGAAAGTTACAGCCAGATTGGATACTGCTACTTTAAGTAATACATTTTTACCTCCTTGTGTTAGTTTAATGGTCGATGCATCTACAATAGTTGCACTGGCACGTGTTGCCATGTTCCAATACAAATTAACAGACTCTGCGCCATTGCTAATGCTATCGAGCACGCGCAACGAACTGTTGTTTTCGATGGTGATGGTTCTGAAAGCAGCATTCAACTCACGGTTTAAACCGACCATCGATGTCAGATTTACTTTTGAACCTTTGCGTTCGGGTGTATTATAGGTTTCATCAATTGTTGCCTGTGCGCTTGCTACATGACGTTGCCAGTTAGTTTCAGATGTTTTTTTTATCGAAATGGTATTATGACTAATATTGGTGTGACGGAAAATATCCCAACGTATTGAGTTTTGATCGTATGAATTAGAATTTGCACCGCCGTCTTTTATGGCTGTATAATCTTCTTTTCCAAAATCCATTGCCCAGCGATGACCCTGAGTATCGTACACAAATGATCCTGCATCCATGTGTGCATGACTGTTATAGGGCGTTCCGGCTTTGATACCCACATACTTTCCGACAGAACCATGCCAACCGGTGCGAACAAAAGTGACAGGTTGTAATCCGTTTCCTTCCCAAATGGGTGATGCAGGCACTTGCAAATTTTCAATACTCACATCTTTGCCATAAATCAGGGCAAGAGGAAGATTTGTATCAGATGAATTAAGCGGGGTATAATTATTCGCACGCATCATTTCTTTTTCGAGATACAATACCGAAGGATCATTTAAGCGTTTTGCCATCCAGAAAGCTACCGGAGCAATATTTCTACTTTCTACCCCGTCGGCATAGCTGTGCGCTAAACCGGTTGTACCCGTAACATATTGCATATATTGAGCCGATTGCAGAAATCCAGGCGTGTTGATAAAATTGTTTAAAAGTGCATATTCAGTACCATAAATACCTTCTAATGCCGATAGCATTTGCACCTCGTAGGTCGTTCCATACTTCCAATACATTGGACCCTCAGCATAATTACCATTATTATAGGTATTCATCGCATTCGGATTTTTGACTAATATGTTTTCGATAACGCTTTTGGCTTGTGTATCTATATCGGCTGTAGCATCGCCATAAATAGCCATTGCAGCCATCGAAAGTCCACCAATACAAACCTGATTCCAATTGGATGTGTAATTCCAGAAAGCCTTATTAGCTTGAGGTTTAATGGCAAAATTTACAATGGCATTTCGCGCTTTAGTCTTTAAAGTTGAGCTCAACTGTGGATATAACCAGTCGTAGCCAAGTCCTACAGCATAAGCCAATTCGCATACATTAAGCGATTGTGCATTCCAATTCGGAAAACTACAAACATTATCAATATCGGCTATTGCTTTGTTTAAATAGTTAACATTTCCCGTCATTCGATATCCGTATGACAGGTACATCATACGTTTCACCACGCTTGCCACATCGGTCATATAACCATATTGGTCGATATAGTAAACATATGCCGGTTGCAATAACATGGAATCGCAAACTTCGAGTATGTAGTTGTGTATCCTTTTAAAATCAGCTGATTGCTCAATAAAAGTTGCGATTTTTGATTCTTCACCTGCTTTCAGAAGCAAACGTGGGTGTGGAACAGTTTTAATGATTGAACAATCGAAGTTCTCCATTATTTTCAGTTCAATACCTGTAATGCGGTAACTATCTGTACTATTGCTTGTTTTAGCATTGAAAAGCGCCAATAGATTTCCAGCTGTTGTTCCACCTTTTACCACACAATTTAGTTTCGAAACGTCTATCCACCCCTCTCCATCTTGCAATGATGGAATTGTACCGTTGCCAAAAATAAGGCTGTGTTCAGTAGTTAGCCGGTTAACTGCCACTCCGGTAATTGCACGGGCATAGCGAACTTTGATTTTGGAAATCTGCATATAAACAGTCGATGGGAAATTGGTTGCATCCAATCCAAACCATATTCCTTCGTTCAGTTGAATTCCACCTCCTGAACCACCAACAACTCCTAATTCTCCTGTACTGGAACGGTCGATTCCGCCCTGCGTAACGGTAGCACCGTAATCATCGCCTAATGTTGTGTTTGCGACAGCCATACCGCCCATTTTCAGGCGAAATTGTTTTCCTTTTACACTTGCAATTGTAGCATTTGTAGGTTCTACAGTCCAATCATCATCTGTAGAACTATTAAAATAACTCACCAAGCCGCTTGTTGCATCAATCTGAAAAATAGACTCATCGCTGGTAACGCCACTTCCTTCCGAACCTCCGGGTGTAGGCGTCAGAACTATTACATTATTTTGTGCCCAACTTCTAGTAAAAGCAAAAAATGTAAAAGTTAGCAGTAAAAGAAGGCGTGTTATTGATTTCATTTTTGTTATTTTCAAAATCCTACCAATTCGATTTTTGCTCTAAACTTGCATTTATCTCCACTTCTTGTTGCGGATATGGCAATTGTAAATGTTTGTTTTTGTCGAAGTTTCTGGATGCTCCCAAATATGTATTATGAGCTTGTGTATTTGCATTGTAAGTAGCATTCAGTTTAATGGCATTTTCTACAGCTGCCAATTTTTCGCCTAATAAATTCCAACGAATCAAATCCTGTTTGCGCAATCCTTCGAAACATAATTCACGTAAGCGTTCATCTACCAATTCGTTGAAAAATGCATTGTGGTCGGTGTTGGTAAAATCGGCAAGTCCGGCTCTTCTGCGAACTAAATTGAGGCAGTCGAACGCTTTCTGACTTGGCGCTGCAGTTCCGTATCGACTGCCAATGGCGGCTTCGGCATACATCAACAATACATCCGAATAGCGTAAAATAGGGAAGTTGATACTTGTGAAATTAGGATCGATAGCCGAAGCAGTATTGTTAAGGATAATATATTCACCTTTTACAAGTTTCGATGCACTTTTCAACGCATTGATATCTTTCGGTTCCCAACGACGAAATTTACCCGGACCATATTCTGTATCTAAGGGTTTATCCATAATGTAAGTCATCTGAAATTCATTGATTGATGCACTGAAATTATTTTTATAACCAGCAATGTTCCAAGCCAATCGTTTGTCAGTAGGATTTTGCATGTATAAGTTGTACAAAGCTACTGAGGCATTAATTTTGCAGAATCCGCGTGGGATATCCTTCGTTCCAATAAATTCAACTCCATTCACATTACCCAGCCTACCACTTACCTGTATGCCTAAATTTTGCAAATAACCGAACGAAATTTCGAATAACGATTCTTTTGTATCGTATCTGTCCTGCAAATAATTCAGAAAATGATTGCGATAGCTCAACGAATCTTGTGTATAGGGTACTATTGCATGCCATGCATCCTTATAAATAATCGTATCGCATTGTTCCATTGCTTTTGTAAAATACTGACTATTATCGGGGAAGAAACATTCAGCTTCGTTGGCCGACAAATAGGGTTGGTATCCACCCATGCGAAGATACAAACGTGCTAATAAACCGTGAGCCGCCATTTTATTTGGTTCACCCTGTTTGTAATCAGGGTCTTTGGCGTGTTTGAGGTATTTTGATGCAAAAAGAAAATC
>CAMBSB010000258.1 GCA_945870155.1 Paludibacter jiangxiensis
CACCAAAATAAGTAACATAACCTTCTTTATCTTTACTGGCACTTATACTGTTATTGCCATAAATCATTAAAGAATTTCCATAGTCCGAATTTTTCACCCAACAGCCTTTGGCTTGTTCATTCAGGTAATTTCCTTTTTTCCACCTGCGGATATCATCGAATGCAAAACTGCCAAACATAAGTTCTACAATTCTTTCCCGTCTGATTTCCCACAAAATAGGTGCTACAGTCTGGTCTCGTTTCAAATCAAAGTTTGCATCAATATTCACTACAGTCATTTTTGCTACTCCAGCCCGTTCCCGTAACTTATTAATTGTTTTATCAGCAATACTTTGGTCAAATGCATTCATTTCGTACTTTGCCTCCGCATAGTTTAACATCACTTCCTCTGTTCTGAAAATCGGGCAGTCGGTTCCTGCATCTTTAGTTGATTGAGGTGCACCGCTAACATAGAATCGATATATATGATAACCAAAACGACCACCACCGGCAGCACTTGGACCGTCCTGAAAGCTCAAAAACTGAGGAATGGCCGAAGTGACTAATGTCGGATCAATTAACCATGTTTTAAGTGGTAAAGCTTTATGTCCGGGTTTTGCTATTTTTGACATTAAATCAATATATTCGCGGGCATCGATACTGTCTTGTTTTGTTGCGATTTTATAGGTATCCGTGCCAGTCATGATTTTATCTCCTGATTTTAAATACGTCCAACCCACGCCGGCTAATGGAGCAACTCTATAAGGAGGTATAACCGTAAAAAGCAATCGTTTATCTCTGTTTCTGAATACGTTATTTGCTTTTTTATCTCCCTGATAAAGTGGGCTTTTGGATATCGGATAACCATCCTGACACAAGTATTTATCTACAGTTTGTTGGGTCATTTCGAATGAGCCACCATGACCGTCGCGCAAGAGGGCATGTTCGCTTTGTCCGGGAACATATGATTTATAAAGTAAAACTCCTTTTGCTCCTTTTAAATCTTCAGAATTATAAACGTCATCAAAATTTGATTGAATTTCTGTGAATACTTCAAGCACTTTTTCCGAATAAGTTAATGATGCTTGTAAATATATATTCGCATCGCTCAACTCCCTGTATTTCCGCCATGTTCCTTCAAATAAGCCAAATCTGGATATTAACGCCCTTACACAATGTTCGTTAATTGTATTATCGCCATCTCCACCTCTTTTTATATTTGTTTCGGCATACTCTAAATCTCTAAGAATGTTTTTTGCAACAATATCCCGTGGGGTTCTTTTTCCATACATAATTTCCGAGTCGGTTTCGGATACAACATGTTCCAACCACGGCACATCACCAAACTCCGACAATAGTTGAAAATAGCGATAGGATCTGAAAAACAATCCTACACTTCGCCAGTGGTTTTTATCGGTTTGACTCATATCCGACTGATCGATGTTATCCAACATGGAGTTAACCTGACGAATATATCCAAAATTCCAATCATAACTTTGATCTACTTCTGTAGCTCTTTGAAAACCCCAAATATTCTCGCTTCCGGGAGTTGCATTCACTAACACATTTGCATAAACCTCCTGTTCACGTATTGGCGCATTATATCCGCCAAATATTGAATACAAACCCCAGGTATAGGTTTTAAAGTTATCATATACCTTAAAAGTAGTTGTTGCAGTAAATTTATCTTTCGGGTTCAAGTCTAAATCTTGACAAGAGATTAGGAACAATAAAGAAAGTATTGATAGACTAATATATTTTTTCATAACACAGTATTTCATTAATTAGAATTTGACATTTATTCCGGTATTAATCATTCTCATTACCGGATATGAACTACCATAAACGTAACTTGATGTTGCTGCTCCTGTTCTTAAAACACCATCAGGATGCATTCCGGGAGGTAGTGAATTAAACGACCAAAGATTTTCACATCCTAAAAATATATTTACGCTCTCCAGACTTAACTTCCCGACAATATTTTTCGGAAGTTGATATGAAACGGTAATGTTTTTAATATCAAGATATGCACCACTTTGCAGATACCTTGTTTGAGGGAGTCTGTTAACCATTGTGTTAGAGCCCGTCATTGGATAGGACCTTGCATAATAAGCCGAAGTATTAGCCGGAGTCCAATAATCCAGTTGATGCGTGTAAAGACTGGTATTCCATGCATCAGCAAGTGGCCAAAAAAGATGATTGATATCATTTATAACAATATCTCTTTTCATTACGCCATTTAACAGGAATGAAAAAGTAAAACCTTTCCAGGCTAAGTTTCCATTTATACCATAAATATATCTGGGCGTTTCATTACCTATTACTCTACGTGAACCTGGATCGGATAATGTACTTGCTCCCGGCGAAATTATCCCATCTGCATCAGCATTTTTGTAAAGGACATCTCCCGGATTTGGATACATATCTTTAAAATGTGGAATGCCGGGCTTTAAAGTTCCACCTGTAAGCAATCCTAAACTGGTTGTTCGTAGTGAACCATCTACAAAATCATCAACTGTATATAATCTGTCAGTTTCATAACCCCAAATTTCACCAATTTCTTTACCTTCATAATAATCCCACAAAGCTCCAACATCATTCTTGTATTTTGTAATTTTGGTACGGGCATCACTAATATTCAAACCAACACCGTAGGATACTTCTCCTATTTTATCATTCCATGATAGTTGCAATTCCCAACCATTGGACTCAAGATTAGCGGCATTTTGGAGTGGAGCTCCTGTCCCTAATACTGCAGGATAACTTGCTCCCGGCCCTAACATATTTAAAGTCTCTCTTAAATAGTTATCCAAAGAAATATTTAATTTATTGTCAAAAATACCTAAATCAAGTCCAATGTTTTTTGTGCGAACTTCTTCCCATGTAAAATTTCCTCTGACTAATGAAGGTGTTGACAAACTATATTTATTTAAACCATCTACAATCCAATTCGACGTTATTGTATTCATTGTAGGTAGATATTGGTACGATCTGATATTCTGGTTTCCTATGCTACCCCACGATCCTCTGATTTTTATATTTGAAAATATAGGTTTTAAGCTTTGCATAAACTTTTCTTCGGTAAGTCTCCAGGCTGCTGAAAATGAAGGAAAGAAACCATAGCGATCGCTTGCAGGAAATTTTGACGACCCGTCATAACGCCCATTCGCTTCAAACAAATACTTATCTTTGTAAGAATAATTAAAGCGGTAAAACAATCCCTGAGATGCATATTCATCAAATCCATCGTACGAAGTTGATGCTCCCAATCCACCAACTATCGATGGTAATTCGGGGTTTAGCATCTGTAATTTTTTACTTTCCAGAATCTGATAATAGGTGTATTGAGAGTTTCCACCCAGTGTTAGTTTTAAATCGTGCTTACCATATATTTGTTGGTATGTAGCATATAAGTTTACAGTTTGGTCGTGATACGGACCAATAATATTCTCGTATTCATCTACCGTAGGGTTAGTTTTTACTCTTTTTCCTCCGGCTAGTGCATCTTTAAGCGTTACTCTTTTGTTAAATACAAAAGCATTGTCGTAATAACTATTATAGGCATATTCACCTACTACTATTAGACCTTTGAATGGGGTTAGAATCACTTTACCAGAAAGATTTGTTGAATTTCTTATTGTCCTTTGAGGCTCTGTAACTGTTAACAACCCTTTAGGATTATCATATTGGTAAGTTGTACCATCTACAACAGCAGTTCCTACTGGGAAGTAATTAGGCAAATTGCTCGCCATACCCCAGACATTTAGTCCCCCCATTGAAGAAAGATACGGGTCTTTTTTTTCTGAGTTCGAAATCAACGTTGAAACCTGAATAGTAAGCCATTTTGCCACATCTGCGCTAACAAACGAATTTAAGTTATATTGTTTATAACTATCTTTATCGGTATAAAGAACCCCATCCTGATTTTGCAATGAACCGGATAATCGAAATGCCAGTTTTTCTGAACCACCACTGACCGAAATATCGTGTTTTTGTTGAAACCCAAATTTATCCAACATATCCTTGTAAACGTCAGTTGACTTTAAGAAATAGGGAGTTGTGGAATTTCCAACATAAGCAATACCATTGGCAGGATAAGCTGAAGGATTGGCATTGTATTTTTTTAAGAGGTCTATCCATATATCTACGTTTTCCCCTAACCAAAAGTCAACAAACCCCTGATCTTTATATGCCTGTACCTGTTCTAAAGCTGTTGCTCTTTGAGGAATTCGTTGTGGATTGTTAAATGAGATATTGGTAGAATAATTAAACTTAAGTTTCTCGTTTTTCTTTCCTTTTTTGGTTGTAACTAAAATTACACCAAATGCAGCCTGTGAGCCGTATATGGCAGATGCAGCAGCATCTTTTAAAACCGTTACGGACTCAATATCAGATGGATTCAACAGATTAATATCCATTGGTACATTATCGACCAATACAAGAGGGGAACCTCCGTTTATACTCCCCATACCACGCACATTTAAATTCCATGCAGCACCAGGCTCTCCTGAATTGCCGGACAATTGAACACCAGGTAAAGTTCCCTGAAGCGCAGACGATATGGATGTCACGGGTCTGTTTTGAATGGTTTTCTCCATATTTATTGTTGATACTGAGCCGGTCAGATTCAATTTCTTTTGAGTTCCGAAACCAACCACAACAATCTCTTCAAGGTTCTTTGACGATTGACTCATTGATATTTTCAACTGACTTTTTCCTGAAATGGCCACTGTCTGGCTTTCATATCCTAAATACGAAACTTTTAATTGTCCGGCATTGGCAGTTTCAAGTGAAAACTGTCCGTTTATATCCGAAACCGTACCTTTATTTGTACCAATCTCAATTATGGTTGCTCCAATAATGGGGTCGCCTTTTTCATCGGTTACCAAGCCGGTGATTTTTTTTGATTCACTTTGGATTATTCTGGTTTTGGCAACTAATACAATAATATTTTTTTTCTCTAATTTGTAGTTGATTTCCGTTTTTTCTAAAAGTATCAACATCGTTTTATCGATAGTTGCATCTTTCACCCGAAGCGAAGTTATTTTATCGAGACCTTTAAGACTTTCATTGTAAAAAAAACGGTATTCGCTTTTTGTTTCAATTTCTTTTAGAATTTCTTTTATTGATTTATTGGATACATCAACCGTGACTTGCGCTGATAGGCTGGTTGAGAACAATGCTAGGAATAAGAGGAAGCATCCTTTAAGCACAGTTTTACTGAGTAGATTTGTGATGGTTTTTCTTTTCATTTTTTTATAGTTGAATTATTAGAATTTTCGGGTCGTTATTAAGTTTACAGTTCTGAAATAAATTTCCACTACTCAAAAGCAAACTTTAACATTCTTTTATACAGAAAACAGCAAGCCGAATCAAATTTCAACTTGCTGTTTTATTCTACAACCAATAACATTCAAATTTTAGCGGTTATAATGGTCCATTGTTTTTTTGGTTTTCAAATAGGGTCACTTGTTGCTTGTCTATTTCAAATGAGATGGGAGAAGTTAATGTTATAATGTTAAGTACACTTTCTAAACTGTTATTATTTACAGTTCCGGTGTAACGTTGATTCCTTAGTTTCTCCGAAGCAAAGAATATCTCAACATTATAAATACGTTGGATACTTTTAGCAATCTCACCAAGTGATTCATTTTCAAAACGCAATTCATTATGTATCCAGCCCGTAAAATCAGTTGCATTTGTTACAGTACTCAATGTCTTTTTACGTGAAGTCTTATCATACGAGATTCTATCATTCGG
>CAMBSB010000259.1 GCA_945870155.1 Paludibacter jiangxiensis
TATTTATCCGATTTTGCAGCACTGTGGCTTACCCAAGGTACAATTCTCTCAACAAAACTATTCTTTGCAATAGCATTTCTAACCGGAAGGTATGTTTTTGCCTATTTTGTATCGTTATTGAATTACAATGCGGGGAAAATAATAGTTTCTAACATGAAAAAGAAACTTTACCCCCGTTTGCTCCATTACAATCAGTCCAATTCTGTCGAAAGCACATTATTAGTTACCCGTGCATGCGACGATTTAAAACCTTTTTTCTCGTTTTTCGTACCTTATGCTGTGGCCTCGGTTATTGTAAGTACATTGTTATTGATCGTTATTTTCTGGTTCGAGAAATGGGTGGGCATCACACTTTTGGTCATTTTTTTGGTTATTCCTATGCAAATGATTGTGATAGGAATTGGAGCCGAAGCCATTCATAATAAGCACATTAAGCTCTTTATGAATTATTCGGCCGTTTTTTATAACAGATTACACACCATTACCGAAATTGTAAATTTAGATAACTTTAAACCACAATACCGGTTTTTGTCCGAGAAAAGCACAGCACTTAACACCGCTACTACCAATGTAATGCGTATAGCTATTCTGTCATCGGCAGTGTTGGAGTTATTTATTACAATTGCCATAGCTGCTGTTTCCATCTATTTAGGTATGAGCTTACTTGGTATTATGCCTGGACCTTTTTACGGAAAAGGGTATGACTTTCAGATAGCACTTTTCTTGTTAATGCTTACGCCTTATTTTTTCTTTTACTTGCGAAAATTTGTAAGCGCTTACCACGATAGAAATAAAGCTGTTGCAGCGGCGAATTTAATAATGCCCATATTGAAAGAATCAACTGATACTGTTTCTGTTGACAAAGATGAACAAATTACCTCGTTTGAGATAAAACAATTGAGTTTTAGCTATCCGGGCTCAATGGTCAAAGTATTGAATAACATTGAATTAAATTTGCCTACCAAAGGAATCGTGTTGATTAAAGGAATTTCGGGTTCAGGTAAATCAACTTTATTAAAAATCTGTTCCGGCAATTTGACTGCAGAAGCCGAAATGATTTCAATTAACGGAAAAGAGAAGAACTGGTCGCAGGAGTGGCTCCGACTTAATTCGTCGTATATGAATCAGTTTCCGTTTATTTTTGATGAAAGTTTGCATTACAATGTTTTTTTAGGGAAAGAAGAAGATAAAGACTATCCTGCATTTTTGAATAAAATATTGGATAAGAAACCCGATAGTTGGCAAACGCTATTGAGTCATAACGGAAAGCAACTATCGGGTGGCGAAAAGCAATTGGTTACATTAGCTCGTATGTTACTATACCCCAAACCCATTGCAATTTTGGATGAACCTACAGCTAATTTAGATGCCGAAATTGTTGAAATAATACTTGCAGAAGTAAAGAAACTTGCAGCAAATAAGCTTGTAATTGTGGCTACACACGAAAATAAATTTGATGCAATTGCTTCTATTATTGTGCAGCTAAACTGGGGCGAACAAATGCATTATCAAACTAGTACAACTAAAGCATGAACAACTTTTTAAAAAAACATATTTTTTATCCGCTGTCGGGCAAATGGTTGCTTGGAGGTTCGTTGTTGCTATTTTGGACAGTTGCATTTGTGAGCTTACCTGCAATTTCAGGTTGGTTTTTGGCAGCTTCGAGTGTAGCATTTGCCACTGCCAATACACTCTTTGCTTACCTTATTCCATCGTCTATCATTCGATTTATGACCTTGTTACGTACCGCAACACGCTATTCGGAACGCTTAGAAAACCACAAAACAACACTCGAGGCACAACGGCGCTTGCAACTTACAATTTTTCGATCGGTGGCCAAACTACCGTATTTCAGGAAGCAAGCCAACAACAATTCGACCATACTCGAAAATAGCACGCACGGCATCGATCTTATTCTTAATCACATTCTATTGTGGTTGCTGCCATTTACAGCGTTACTCATTTCGCTGCTAACTTACGCTATTTTTCTTGCGTTTTTTTCGCAACCAATAGCCATCGAATTTTTAGTGTCGTCGGCCGTTTTATTATTCATAATTCCTCAATATTTTTTGAGAAAAAACCGCATTTTGTATCAAACTATTAAAGTGAAGCGCGAAGCAAATAATCAGTCAACAATGCAAAGTTTCAGAGGGCGCATCGAAATTTCAAAATATAATTTGGAAGAAAAAGCCATAGAAGAGCATGAAATTCGAATGCTCGAACTCGAGAGGCTCGAAAAAAAGCTACAAACACACTCTTTTGCATTGCAATTAATTGTGGGAATGGGTTTTAGCTGTGCCGCTGTGTTGCTACTTTGGAGTTCTGGCAATAACAACATTAGCGCTTCTGTTGCTATTGGTGTGTTTTTTGGAATTATGGCTCAAGCCGAATTAGCCGAGATGCTTTTTTCAGGCAAATCGGAAAAGAGTTCAGTCGAAGAGCTGGTGAATGACATTGATTCTATTATTAATGAAGGCCAGCATGCTGAAACAATTCCGGAAGTACATGCCACATTCGAAGGACTCAAACTCACAAAATTCAGTGCCAAAATACCTGAAACAAACGTACAAACCGAAGAGTTAAGTTTGGAGATTTTGAAAGGCGATTGGGTGGCATTGTACGGCGAAACCGGCAAGGGAAAATCAACCTTACTCAATAGTTTGTTTTACCCGGAATATCGCCGAAGTGGCATTTTACATTGGAACAACGAAACTGAAATTACGCATTTACCCATTCCCGAATGTATTTACGTTACGCAAAAGGCATATTTGCTTACTGGAACTTTGCGTGAAAACTTTGAAGGTATAGCTGACAACGAAATTGTGCATGCACTCGAAATAGTTGATTTAAATAGTTGGTATTTGTTACTACCAAATGGTTTGGATTCTTGGCTGGGTGAAAATGGCGAAACGCTGAGTGGTGGACAACGCAAAAAACTATTGTTGGCGCAGGCCCTACTTAAAAAACCGCAGTTATTGGTAGTCGACGAACCAACAGCAGGTATTAGCTCCGAAAATGCAATTGCCATTTTTAAAAATATCAAACTTCATTTTCCCGAAATCACGATACTAATGGCCACACACTTAAAAGATTTTGAGCCAGTTGTTGATAAAGAGGTGAAGCTATAAATGTAACAAAACGCAAAGTGCTGCCATAATTAAAGCAGTAGAAAAAGACAGTACTTTGCGGTTGCTACTAAACAGCAGTCTTTTGTATAGAATATAAGAAATAATCTTTTTTGTAAAATTTTAATATTATCTTTGCTCTTGCATTTACAATATATGATATGAGAAGAGTATTTATAATTTTAATAGCATTTAGCTTTCCTCTTTTTTCAATTTCGCAAAATGACTTAGCTATAGGTCAAAACCATTATAATATACAGTTTTATGATAGCAAAAGACAAACAAATTTTATTGGTGAATTAGGAGGCAATGGATTACTATTTTCATTAGGAATGGAACATGCAAAATTTAATAATAAAACTTTGAAAAACACATTTAGGTGGGGCTTTTCATTTTTGCCAGTAACAACCTATTCTCTTTTTGGTGAATACAATGTAGATTTTGGTAAAAATAAAAACTATTTTGAAATTGGAACAGGTCCAACACTATATTGGGATCAAGGTTTAGATCTTATATTATGTGGAAGGATTGGGTATCGGTACATTTCAGACAGATTTATTTTCAGAATAGGTTTTACTCCTATTTTATTAATGAATAATGAATTTGGCTTTTCTCCTTATTATGGTATATCATTAGGTCTTCCATTAAAACAATTTCGTTAGTTTTTTATAAAATTATAGCTACAAAAACCCGACTCAAAACAAAAAACCGCAAAGTGCTGCCAAAATTGAAGCAGTAATTAAAAACAACACTTTGCGGATGCTACTAAACAGCAGACTTTTGAGTTGATAATATAATTTATATAAACTATCGACTAAAAACTAATTAAAGTTGCCATTCCACTTTTTCTTCCAGACAAGTCCGGTCGAAATGATCGAGGAAAGCATCCATAATTTGTTTTACCAAGTTGGCGCCACCATCGTAACCTGTTTTGGCAAAATAGTTGTGTCCGGGACGGTCTGCAATGGGGAATCCGGTACGAACAAAAGGTAAATTTTCGTCGCGGGCAATGTATTTGCCATAGGTGTTACCAATCAGCAAATCAACTCCTTCTTGCTTAATCCATTGGTGCAATTGAAACATATCTGCTAATTCGCCACTTTTGAATTTCGCTTCCGGAATATCTTTCAATATTTCTTTCATGCGCGCATCGAAGAGTTTGCTTGGCGTTCCGGTAATTACATAAACCGGCTTCATGTCCATGCTTACAAGGAATTCTGTCAACGGAATTAATGTGTCAGGGTCTCCAAAAAGCGCAACACGTTTGCCATAAAGGTATTTTGAGCTGTCCGAAATCAAGTCAATCAAACGTCCGCGCTCATCGCTCAAACTATCGGGAATTGGTAGGTTAGCATGACGGCTTAGCGACATCAAAAAGCGGTCGGTAGCTTTAAAACCAATCGGAATGTCGAGCATTTCGAATTTCACTTTACACTTATTATCCAATTTGATACAAGCATCTTCTGTACATGAATGTCCCAGCCCGAGTGTAAATTTGCTATCACCCGTCAATTTCATGTCCGAAATTTTTGTTCCACCATTAGGATACATTTTGTAATGTCCATCGAGTGGTGCATCCAGCACATCTGTAAAGTCAGGAAACATAATGGTGCGCGCTTCCATCACCTGAGTTAGTCGTTTTATTTCACGCATATCCGATGGTTCCATCCAACCGGCAGCAATGTTGATTACATTCCGTTTTTTGGGCGTAGCGGTTGAGAAAAACTTGATAAAAGCAGCAACTTGATTTGAATAACCAGTTACGTGTGTTCCCACATAACTCGGTGTATTGCAATAAATAACCTGTTTGCCATTGGGGATTAATCCATCTTCGTTGGCTTTGGAAACTATCTGCGTTAAGTCGTCGCCAATGGTTTCGGACAAACAAGTGGTGTGAACGGCAATAACTTCAGGTTTGTAAACCGTAAACAAGGTGTCGATAGCCGTAACTAAGTTGGCCGAACCACCAAATACGGAAGAACCTTCTGAAAACGAGCTGGTTCCAGCCATAATTGGCTCCCGGAAGTGACGCGAAAGCGCACTACGGTGATACGAGCAACATCCTTGCGAACCATGACTGTGAGGCAGGCATCCGTGGATACCCAATGCAGCATACATTGCGCCTATCGGTTGACAGGTTTTAGCGGGGTTGATAGTCAACGCCTTCCTGTCTATTTCTTTTGCTGTGGTATGTCTGAGTAACATAAAATTTTTGAATTACGACCCCCAAACCCCCAAATGGGGGCTTAAAGACCAAGTTTGTAAAAGGCCCCAAACCCCTAAAGGGGCTTAAAGACCAAGTTTATTTATTTTATTCTACTTTGTCCCCTTTTAAGAAACTGCGTCTTACTCCCCCTTTAGGGGTTGGGGGGCAGGTATTATCAATTAAATACGTATTCCGCTTCTACTAATTCTTCCGATTCCCACGGAGCTTTCATTTGTTTAAAAATAGTGCTACAGGCAATCATTTCGATATCTTTGTAGAAGTTGATAGCTCCGGCAAAACCGGCATAAGGGCCACCATTATCGTAGTTGTGAAGTTGTTTCATTGGGATTCCCATTTTCTGA
Source organism: Paludibacter jiangxiensis (assembly GCA_945870155.1). GTDB lineage: Bacteria > Bacteroidota > Bacteroidia > Bacteroidales > Paludibacteraceae > Paludibacter > Paludibacter jiangxiensis_A. The sequence continues at coordinate 5,694 of CAMBSB010000259.1, forward strand.
ACCACGTATTTTTCTTTGATACCGGCGCAGAATACATC
>CAMBSB010000260.1 GCA_945870155.1 Paludibacter jiangxiensis
CTAAAATTGTATCTGCAAAATCACCTTCTTTCTGTATGATTTGTATTGATTCATCTCCTAAATGGCGTTTTGCTTTTTTCAGAAAATTACGTGATCCCGTTTTAATTATTTCCATTGTATCGTTAGCATCCAGGGTGTCGATTTGCCAGGCACCCATATTGGCATAAGCCGTTGAATACATTAAGGGATTTACCAACACATGTAATAATGTAACTTCAGCTCCCATTGCTTTAGCCATTGCAAAGCCTGATTCGGCAACTTTTATTGCTGTCGGGTTATAATCTAGTGCGATTAATATTGTTTTCATTTTAAATCATTTTTTTTAAAATTCATTTATCAATTGTCATCTCCGGTGCTATACAAATTATTTTCCTCATCTTCGTTACCAATAAGTTCCTGATTATCATCTAATTCAACACCCGGAACATCCAAGTCGTTACCTGAATAATCTTGACTAAGATTATTTCGGTTTTTAAAATCCATTGTTTCATTTTCTTTTATTTTTGAAATATCTTCGGGATTTATTTCACTTTCCTCTTTGCACTGACTATAAATATCTTCGTTTGCTGGATATGTAGGATAACCGGGAAGAATTATTTTTTTGCCATCTGATTCTTGTCTCACAATCGGATATTTGTTATTACTTATCATTTCCATTTTTTGTTGATTTTGAATATTTATGCTGCCACTATCTCCGTGAAGGGTGTTAAGGGGCTGTATGTTAATATTGTTTTTAAACAACTACCAATTCGTTATTTACACTTATAACACCCGGGGCATTCCATGCAATACGACCAGCTTCATCTTTTTGATACCATGAGTTTACAGAACCTTTCAAAACAACTTTATTTTCGATAACTTCAACCCTTATATTTTTATCGTCCAAAGTCCAGTTACGGGTAAGAGCATTTTCTATATCTGTTTTTTCAACCTTATCTTCTGTTTCAGATTTCAAAGTGATGTCGTTTGTAACCCATTTTACGCCCGAAAGATTGACCGCCAGTTTTTGGGCTGCTTCTTTTTGATAATTCCAATTCAACTCACCCGACAATGTTACCCAGCCATCTTCAACTTTAACATTAATTTTTTCGTGAGGAACCTGAGTACTCATATTGAATGAATGAACCAATTCTTTGGCAATTTCAGTATCGTCCGATTTGATGGAAACACCAATTTTAATTTCTATTTTCTCAACCACTGCTTTTACCCCGGCTACCTTTTTGGCGGCCTCTTCAGCTTCCATTTTTTTTGCATAACTATCCACTACACCGGTTAATGTTACTATCCCATCTTTGGCGATAACGCCTATTTCAGCTGCGTTCAACAAAGGCTCCCATTTAATGGCATCCTGAACATCTTTTTGCAATAATTCGTTCGTTTTCATACTGTATATTTTTAAGTCATAAAATATTTTTATGACATTTCAAAGTTCCGAAAATATATTAAAATATTTATTACACAATTTTGTTATAAAGTTGTATAATTCATATTTGAATCCACTCCAAAAAGTCAAATTTTAATTTTTGAACCTGCCTATCGGCAGACAGGCGCAAAGAACACCAAAACACGAAGACGCAAAGTGCTGATATTCAAATTGAATATTCTTAGCTCCCGATAGCTATCGGGATTGCAACTTTGCGTACTTTGCGTTAAGAAAAATACTCTTCGGAGTAAGCTCAAATTTCGGATAAAATTTATATTCCTTTTCAGCCCCCCAATCCATGAAGGAGGAGTTTGAAGCATATTAACAATTGTTCTGTTTTAAAAAAAACATATTTTTTATTTAGAATTAAAACCTTTTTAACCCATACTAGTGCAATTCAACTTAAAAGAGAGGACTAGTGATGTTTATGTTTAATAGAGGAGTTTTTGTTTTTAAGTAGCAACAGATTTATATGCCTTTATTAGTTCTTATTTCATCAAAATATGGGGTATTCTCAGTTTCAACACATTGAGCTGCATACAGATAAAGTGCTGCACTCCAGGTTTGCCAATCTTGTCCCATAGGTTTTCCATCCTGAGCTTTTATCCATTCGTTAAAACCAAACTCAACATTGTCGGACACTGATAATTGAACACAATGCGTTAATATAAGCAGTTTTTCGCGGGCTAATGTATAACGTTTTGCTGCTACGAGGGCTGCCACGTAAAATCCACAAATAAATGGCCATATACCTCCATTGTGATATTCACCAGGATTGTTAAATTGTTCGTAGCGAGGGTGCCAATCAGGATCATCTGGATTGATGTAAGGGAAAAAATTGGGTGGTAATTTCACTGCTAATTCTCCCCTTTTGTGCATGGCAGCGCATTCTTCCTCTATCCAGCTTACCATTTCGTCGGCTCTTGAAGGCGATGCAATTCCGGATAATATGGCCAAACTATTGCCCAATAAATCAAATCGCTCGCTGCTATGCACTTTGTACGACCAAAAAGCGTAATAAGGTTTGTGTTTTACCACTAATCCCTCATGTACATGATGATGAATGGTACCTCCGGTAATAGTAAAACGACTCATTTCGCGATGTACACTTTCTGCACGATCGTGACGACCTAATAAGCGTAAATAACTATAAACAATGGTATTAACAAACAAACCATAACCTGTAACCCATTGTTCATCGCGCCAATCGCTGGTGGGTTGCTGGGCTACCAAGTACCTGTCAGATGGACTTTGATATTCCATCCAAATAAGCGCTTTGATTACTGCCAGATTCAAAAATTTTTCTTCGCCGCTTACTTTTCTGAAAATACCCACACCAAGCAAAAACAAGGGCGTTGTATCGCTCGATCCTCTATCTTCTTTATCGTGAACCAACGATGGTATATGTCCTCTTTCTGTCTGATTTTCAGCCAATTTCTCCAAAACTTTTCTAATGCTGTCCAACAATATCTTGTTTTTTGTAACAGCAATTCCCAAAATTGAAAACATCAAATCACGCGTGTAAGGTTCGGGATAACCCCAACCTGCAGTGCGTGGAAGTCCCATAAATGGACCGTGAGCATTGTGTAACAAAACTTCTAAAGCAGCTGCCTTTGCTTTTTCAATATATTGTAAATCAGTCTCTTTCATGATATGAATGTTTTACTTTTTAGTATTAGCCACATCGAAAGCTATAGCAATGGCTTGCTTTTGTGCTTTTTCGTTTGACTCGGGCGTTGATGTTCCTATTTTTCCATTTTGGTGATAGCTATGCATCAACTCCTCAATGTTTTCAGAAATTATCTTTTTGGATTTTCCTTTTTTTAGTGGCATAATAAATTTATTTTAAAAATTAAATAAACTAATAAATTCCCAACTTATCATTTATAATCTGAACAAATTTTTTGGCTACAACCCTATAATCAAAATTTTCAACAACTCTTTCTCGTCCGGCTGCGCCCATTTTTAAACGTAATTTCTCATCAAGCATCAATATCATTAAATATTTAGCAATATCTTGTACATTAGCCCTATAATCAACTGTTCGAGGTGTATTGAAAACTACTTTGTGTTTATCTTCAAATCCTGATTCACCGCCAAGTAAAACTTCATTTACCACAATTTTACGAGCCACTTCGGCCAAAAAAGCTGTTTCACCATGAATCAAAGTATCCAACATGCCCATAGCTTTAAGGCTTAAAACAGGTTTACCACATGCACCTGCTTCCACTTGTGGCATTCCAAATCCTTCAAGTCGCGAAGGTGCAGCATAAATATCGCAAGCTGCAATTAAATAAGGCATAAAATTGCGCGAAATAGTATTGGTAGCATAAGTTACGTTTTTTTCAATCCCTAAATGTTCCGCCATTTCCAAATCGGCCAGGTTTTGAAGTTTTGTACGTGGTTGTGGCCAAACTTTACAAACATATTTCCATTTGGGTGCTCTATTGTCAATAATGGCTAGTGCTTGCATTACTTCCTGAGCTCCTTTCGAAGCAGCATCACCTCCAACAGTTAAAATCATCAATTGATCAGGTGCAACGCCCAATGATTCTCGTACTGCTAAAATTTTTGGGTCATTTTTATCATAGGGCTTAAAGGTATCTGTATCGCATCCTACAGGAAGAACTACTATGTTATCACCCTTAATTCCATCGCGCACGTACATTTCTTTTACCCAATTTGAGGTAACTAAAATCAAAGGCAATTCATTTAAAACTTCTTGATAATTAGCAATATATCCATCGGCAACAAGCCACGGCACCGGCTGAACACCAAATCGTTGCGGATGCAAAATCAAATGAGGCGTATAACCCCAATAACCAACTCCAACCACTACATCGGGTTTAAACCAACGATAATACCATTCTTTTTCCTGAGCCGATTCGAAATGAACTGCACGAACATCTACTCCTAATTCCATCAATCCTCGGTACAGCAAGTCGCCCTGAGTAGCCAATCCTCCCGGTGAAGGTGGATAATCATACATTACCAATACTTTCATAGTATTCTGATTTTAAAGTTTTTATACTGATTTTCTTAAATATTTCCAAATCATTTTCAAAGACCTTAAGCGATTTACGAATAGAATGTTTGATATTATTGACATTGTTAGTAATTGATGATTTTTTTATGTCTAAGTCATCTTTACTGTTTTCAATTAAGTAAATCTCTTTCTTAAAATAAAGTGATTTTAAATAACTAATACTCCAAAACATAAATATATTTTGTTCTTTTTGTTTTTTCATAACATTAAATTATTTAGTATAAACTTCATAATCAATCAGTTCACTGCATATTAAATCTGAAATTTCATTTGTCAATTCAACTTTGCAAAAATTGGTATACATTTTATCTTTATACAGTTTTTTTAAAATTGAAAAACGCGACATTTCAACTGCATTGTCAAATTGTTTGTAAATCTTGTCATCGTTTTTCTTAATTTGCCAAAATGCCTCCGTTTTGGGAGTTGTTTGAGCTTCCCAACTATCTGGACTAAACCCGTAATCTTCAGTTAATAAATTATACTTTTTAGTCCAGATTTTACCTGAAAGTGGTTTGATAATATTGGCATTTTCAATAGCCTGTGGTAAATACTTTTTATTACCATCTTCATAAGCAAATGTCCACAATTCGTCGGATGAAATTTTATTACATTTCCAAAGATTTAAAACAGAGATGTTTACTTCTTCATGTCTTAGATGTTTGGTATATTCACCCAGCAAATCGTGTGTAATAATCAAATCATAATGTTTATTGGGAAGTAAGCGAATAATTTCATTTTCCAGAATATTTTCATCTAAAGATTTTTGTTCCGGACCATCATCTATATCACCCATAATTCCAGCTACATGTAGTTTTTTCAATACATTGTAAAATCTTTTTGAACGATCAAAGTCACTTGCTCTACACAAGCATACAATAAACCAATCATGTTCGGGATGATTCAAAATTGTTCCACCTGCCCATAAAGTTTCATCATCGGGGTGAGCAACAATAACAGCAATAGTTTTTTTACTTTTTGTCATTGTATTTGTCCATTGTTAAGCGAGCCATAAGATAACTTAATGTTGATTCTGCACCCTGATTCAGATTTACATGTGTTTCTTCCAAACCATCGTAACAGCCTCCGGTACAAGGGTTATAAACAATTTGTTTCAATCTGTTTTCACCCAAAAACCAATCAAAAGCTATATG
>CAMBSB010000261.1 GCA_945870155.1 Paludibacter jiangxiensis
AACCAACGATAGGCATTCTCTGGGATTAGTTTTACAAACTTAATACCTAAATATGCTCCAAATGCTATGGCAGGTAATAAAATAAAGTTGAATGTAATAGTTTTAGTAGTAATATTATGCCAACCCCAAATTTGTAGAGGCATTTTTGAAAGATTTACAATGAAAAAAAACCAGGCAGCTGTTCCAATATATACTTTTTTTGGTAAATTTTTTGAAAGCAGATAAACACTCATAATTGGACCCGCGGCATTACCTATCATGGTTGAGAATCCTCCCATTATTCCAAAATGAATAGCAAACCAAACTTTATGGGGTACAATTTCGGTTTTTTTAGTTTTTCTAACTTCAAGCCAAATCATTACAACCAAGCTCAAAATAACTAAAACCCCTATTAATTGTTTAAATTCAAGTGCTGATATATTTCTACCTACAATCAAACCTCCAAATATTCCCACAAATGCCCAAGGTAAAACTTTGATAACTGTTTTCCAGTGTGTACTTCGGTGGTAATAAACTACTCCAAAAATATCAGCCATTATCAACATAGGCAAAACCAAGCCAGAAGATGGCATGCCACCAAAGATAAATGCCATTAGAGGTACTACTAAAGTTCCAAGTCCGGTTACTCCGGTTTTTGCCATACCTATCATTATGGCGCATAAAATAGCTAATATCCAAGATGATAGACTTAATTCCATCATAATTTCAAAATTTCTTCCGCTGCCATTTTTGCAGCATTTCCCTTGCCATATAAATCTAAACTAAAGTCATTATTTTTCAAATTCATTAGTTGAAAAGCAGCAATTAATTTATCTTTATTGCTTCCAACTAAAGTATTGTATCCGTTTTCGACCAATTCTACCCATTCAGTTTCTTCACGTAATGTAATACAGTTTTTTCCAAAAAAGAATGCTTCTTTTTGCACACCACCGCTATCTGTTATTACCATTTCGCATGATTTTAACAGCATTATCATATCAAAATATCCAACAGGATCAATTATAGTGAATTCGGGTGTTTTATAATTTTGAATTAATATGTTTCTGGTTCGAGGGTGCATAGGTACTACAACAGGTATTTGCTTGTTTATAAGCTCCAAACCTTCAATTATATTTTTCAGATTTTCAGGATTATCAGTATTTTCCTGACGGTGAATTGTAGCTAAAACAAAATTATTTTTGCCTAGTTTATTGACAATATCCGATTTTGATGTTGCTTTTTCGGCATAAAACATAGCTGCATCTTGCATTACATCGCCATTTTTTATAATTTTAATCGGCATATTGCTAAATCCCTCTTTCTCAAGATTTTTAATGGCTGAATCTGTTGGACAAAATAGTACATTTGATATTCTGTCAGTCAGTATTCTGTTAATTTCTTCGGGCATGGCCATATTAAACGATCTTAAACCGGCTTCAACATGAATAACAGGAATATGCAACTTAGCAGCAGCTAAAGCACCTGCTAGGGTAGAATTTGTGTCGCCAAAAACCAATACCCCATCCGGTTTTTCTTGCATCAAAATACTTTCAATTCCCTCCAACATTCTGCCTGTCATGGCACCATGTGAAACACCATTGATATCAAGTTGAAAAGCTGGTTTCGGAATCTCCATTTCACTAAAAAACACATCCGACATATTGGTATCGTAGTGTTGACCTGTATGAATAATTTTTTCGTTTATACCTAAAAGCTGGAATTGACGACTCAAGGTGGCTGCTTTTACAAATTGAGGGCGTGCTCCAACTATGGTGATTATATTTTTCATGTTTGTATTTCTATTTAGTCAATGAATTTAAAATATCTGACAATTCATTAGTTAGATTTTTACGTGAATATTTTTCAACTGACTGTGAATCAACTATTAATTTGTTATTTAAATATAATTCATAATACATCAATATGATTTTTTCAGTTTCAGTTTCATCCTCAAAATCAACCATATAACCAGCTTTTGTTTCTTTTAGTATATCGGCAGCATCTCCATCAGTTGGACCAACACCCAGAATTGGTCTCTTTGCCGACAAATATTCAAAAAATTTCCCTGTTAAAATTCCTTTTGCATTATTCGATTGGTTTATCAATAACAACAATACTTGCGAACTTTGTTGTTTAATAATTGCCTCTTGGTGAGTTAAATAATCAATTTTCAATAAATTATTTTCAAGCTGAAATTTTTTAATATCTTCAATAACTGTATAGTCAACCTTACCAACTAACTGAATCAATAAATCTTCTTTAAATTTTTGATTTTCACTACAAATCTTATTTAAAACTTTCCAGACTGTATAAGGATTTCGGGCAGTGTTTAAAGAACCAATATGTGATATTGAAAATTTTTTATCTAAGTGAATATCTGACAATTTCATGTCATCATTGTCATAACCATTTGTTATAATCTGTATTTTTTTTGGCTTGAAAGTAGAGTATTCTTCTTTCATTCCTTGCGACACAACTAAAAGTGTATCAGTGCTTTGAATGACTTTTTTCTCTAAGTTATGATGAATTTTATCTGAAATATAACTTAAATTTAATTCCTTATAAAAGTCAATATTTGTCCAAGGATCTCTGAAATCAGCAATCCAGGGAATGTGCTGAAACCTTTTTTTGAGTTTCATACCGATTAGATGCATCGAATGTGGCGGTCCTGTAGAAATAATTGCATCTACAGGATTTGCTTCTATATAATTACTTAAATATTTCACTGACGGTCTTACCCAAAAAAATCGGGGATCGGGAATCAAAAAATTTCCACGTATCAATATTGATAATTTATCTTTCCAACTTTGTTTATTATTTTCTGATATGAAGCTCGCTTTCAATGCTCCATTTTTATTCCCTTTTATGTAGCGATACAAGTTATAAGGTTCCCAAATTGGTGTTTTAAGTATCTGTATGTCAGTAGGAATGTCTTTTTCAAATGAAGTGTCGATGGATGGGAATTCAGGATTTTCGGGAGTATAAATGATTGGTTCCCAGCCAAAATCACGTATGTATTTAGTGAATTTAACCCAACGTTGTACTCCTGCTCCACCGCTTGGTATCCAATAATATGTAATTATTAAAACTTTTTTCATCCTTTATTGAAAATCTATCAAATCAATATATACAAAAAAATTATTTTTTCACAATGATATAATAGCCACAGGTCGATACAAAATCTCTAAAATAAGGTATTGAGTTAAAAAAGCCATAAAGTTTACGAGGTTTTAATCCAAATTTAATTTCATAATTTGGATTGATAAAATAGATTATTTTCTTGACAATCTGGTACTTATTTGTATAACAAATTCTTTCAAATCTTTCTAGGCTTATACCTGTTTCTTTAATTTCGAGTAGACCTTCAATTTTAGCATTATCTTCACCAAAAACTTTTAAAATAAATTTATAGATTGTAGTTGGAAAAAGATGAAAATAGGGAAGCACTGAAAGAAATTTATTACTACAAATTTGTTGATGGCCGCCAAATGGGCTCTGCCATGGTGGAAAAGCTACGAATACAATGGCATTTTGTTTGATAAAAGAACCGAGCAAGCCTAAAAATTTATCCTGATCATGAATGTGTTCAATGACATCTCTGATTATAACTATGTCAAAATGAGCATGAAACTCATTACTTTCATAAATATTGTTACTAATCAAATTAATCTTTTCAACATTAAGATGACTTGAATAAAATGAACGACCTTTTTCAATTTTGCTTTGATTGAAATCTACTCCTACACAATTGCACCCTTTGTCTAAAAAGGGTTTTAAATTACCGGCCTCACCACACCCAATTTCAAGGACATTATCACTTGGTAGAATTTCTCTAACCGAATTTATAAACGGTATAATATGTTTCTCTGTAGATAATGCTTGTTCGTTAAAATATCTTAGTGGATCTGTATGTCGTTTTTGCATCTTTTTATTTCCGTTGTTGGAGTTCTTTCAGCTTTTTTGTATAAAGTAATTAAACGATTAATTTAATAGCATTTTTTATGCGTTCAATCGTTTCTTCTTTGCCTATTAAACTTATAATGTCGAACATGTGTGGCCCTTTAGGTTCACCCACAATGGCTAACCTGAATGCATTCATTATTCCACCCATATTATATTCATTTTCAGCAATCCATTTTTTAGTTAATTCTTCAGTGTTTTCTGCTGTAAAATCATCAATAGCATTAAGTAAATCTATCAACTCCTCCATTTGTCTTGGAGTTTCTGCTTTCCACCTCTTTTGAACTGTTTTTTCATCGTAGCTTATCGGTGCAACAAAGAAAAATGATGATTGTACCCACAAATCTGTAATAAAATTGGCTCTTTCGCGAACAAGTTCCACAATTTTTTTTACTTTTTCCCAATCTTCAATAATGTCTTTCTGAATCAGAATATGTTGAAAAAGATCAGCAATTTCGTCAATTGGTTTATTTTGTAAATACTTGTGATTAAACCATTTACCTTTTTCATAGTCAAATTTTGCGCCACTTTTACTAACTCTTTCCAGCGAAAATAAATTTATCAATTCATCCATCGAAAAAATTTCTTGTTCGGTTCCAGAATTCCAACCTAATAGGGAAAGGAAATTGACTACCGCTTCTGGAAAATATCCTGCTTCACGATATCCGGAGGATGTTTCTCCCGTTTTTGAATCTTTCCAGTTTAATGGAAAAACCGGAAATCCTAGTCGATCACCATCACGTTTGCTTAGTTTGCCATTGCCATCAGGTTTCAACAAAAGAGGCAAATGTGCAAATTGGGGCATAACATCAGTCCAGTTCAAATACCTATATAGCAAAACATGGAGTGGTGCAGAGGGCAACCATTCTTCACCACGTATTACATGCGAAATTTCCATTAAATAATCGTCAACCACGTTTGCTAAATGATAAGTAGGCAGTCCGTCAACCGATTTAAACAAAACTTTATCATCAATTACCGAAGAGTTTACAATTACTTCCCCTCGAATCAAATCCTGTACTTTAATTTCCTGATTTGGTTCAATTTTTATTCTAACTACATATTGTTCACCATTTTGCAAGCGAGAATTTACTGCTTCTTCGGATAAAGTTAAAGAGTTTGTCATCAAATCACGAGTGCTTGCATCGTACTGAAAATTAGCAATTTCTGCACGTTTAGTTTCTAAATCAGTGGGTGTATCAAAAGCAATATAAGCCAATTTTTTTTCAAGCAACTGATCTACATATTTTCTATAAATGTCTTTTCGTTCACTTTGTCGATAGGGTGTATGTTTTCCTTGTTTTTCAGCGCCAATACCCTCATCTATTTTAATGCCTAACCAGTTCAACGCCTCTACAATATATTCTTCAGCACCAGGTACAAATCTGGCTGAATCTGTATCTTCAATGCGTAAAAGCATATCACCTCCATGTTGTTTTGCAAACAGATAGTTATATAATGCAGTTCGTACGCCACCTATATGTAACGGCCCAGTAGGACTTGGTGCAAAACGCACTCTCACTTTTTTGTTCATAATCTCCGAAATATTAAACTAGTCTTAATCAATAAGGCGCAAATTTACGCAAAAAAACACAATTATATTGATTGAGAGGGTAATATTTTTAGAATAAAAAGGGTA
>CAMBSB010000262.1 GCA_945870155.1 Paludibacter jiangxiensis
AAGAAAAGAAGAAAAAAAAGGATATACTCTTCAAACAGCCAGAGAGCGGCGGCTGTCAAGGTTTTTGGGCAGAATACTACCCGAAGCGTAGCGAGGTGTGGAGATTGTGCCCAAAACCCGTAGGGCTTGACCTTTACTGCCGGTAAGCGAAACGGCTATCTTTGTATATTCATTTTTTTTTGGCGGAAAACGTATTATGCTTTCTTTATTTTTTTATTGCAATTGATTTGTAATTTTTTATCGGGGCAAACTCGCCGCAGAAAATAAAATATACCATTGGGTTAGCGTTGGAAAAGAGCTTTGGGGAAAACGGAATAAATGTAGCTTGCGGAATGGAAATGAGTATTTCCCCTAAGCTGTGCGGTGCTGAGGTGTATGCTTGCAATGCAGGCAAAATGAAGTGTTGGTTCGGGTTGAGGTACGAAACCGACCGGAACGAATGGCGACGAAATGGAACGCATTTACCGCAAGCACAAGGATAATCAACACGACATATTTTATTGACTGCACAACTAATGGGTGGTGGGGAAAGTGAGGAAATTGCACAAAGTGCTGAAAAACTTACAAGCTGCTTGGAAAGGAGCTTGACTGCTGTCCCCATATTTTGAAAACCTTTTATAATTTTCATTGCTGCCGAAAAATAAACCTACAATGAAAATTATATATGGTTTTCGGGGCATTATTTTCGAGTTGGCGGTACGCCTGAACAACGCACCGTTTAGGTGTAATAAACTTACCGCTCTACCTGAAAGGTGCTTAATGGGGTGGACTCGTCGCAGTGGGAAAAAATACACCATTGGAAGTGCGTTGGAAAAGGGCATGGGTGGCGACTGAATGGAACGAAACAATGGGTTGGGGAATGAAATGGAGCTTTACTGGCTGTTTGTGTGTGGATATATTTGTGCGAGGAATACAGCCGATAAGCGAAATGGAATGACTGCGTGGATTTGTGGAGTGGAATGAAGAAGCCACTTATGCCGTGCGGTGCTGAGGTGGGTGAAATGAACTGAGCGCAATGTAGTGAAGGGTGGACGTGTGTGAGGTACGAACAGCGTCCCCCGAAACGTAATGAGAGAAGAGAATGAATCGACCGCAAGCATACGAAAATAAAACACGACATATTTTTTCCGACTGCAACCGCTGAAAGGGAGGAGGGGAAAAATTGTGGTCATTCGGGCAGCGTAGCGGGGCAAAGCGTTGATTTTGTGCGGCTATTATACATAATTAGGTTATAGGACTTTTTTCAGGGGTTTATCCCCCGAACGAAGTGAGCCTATAGGTGAAAAAAGTACTATAACTACATGTTATGTATACATAGCTTTGAGTTGTTTTTTTTCTGGCGCAAGTGCAGCACGGTGGTGGCGGTCCCACTTAAGACCGGGATAAATCTCCGTGCAAACGTCTTTTTTGCTTTTCGCAAAAAGTGTGACAGAAAAAAACGACAGCAGGGTGGATTGTGCGGAAGCCGACAAAAAGACCGTGCAAGCCCAGAGGTACGAGGGGCGGGGATTTTTGGCGGCTGGGGATTCTGACCTGCGGAGCTGCCCGTAATAAACTTACAGGCGAAGCCTGACCGCTTAATTAATGACTTTTTCCACTTAAATTGAAAATTCCCCATTACCCCACTCTGGGGATTTGGGGAATTATGGGGAAATTAATCTTGGCAGGTTGTATATACTCGCCTAGTATTTTCTAATTGACCATATTGACTAATAAATGACTACTAATTGACTAATTCAAAATAGCTTCCAGCCCCATATCCTTTATTAATCAGCAATTTAAACCCATTGACCAAATTGTGCAATTCGTTGGTTGCCATTTGTCGGGATATTTCATTTATCTTCTGGTATTCGGCATTCGTAATCCGACCGTTTTCTTTCACATACAGTATGGCATTTATCTGCCTTTCGTTCAGACCTAACTTGCTTTATTTACGAATTCATCTTACATTAAGAGCAACAAAAGTATAAAAAAAATTACAATCAACCGACATAAATTATTAATCGGTTGATTGTGTTCTTAAGTTGTTTTATTATTTATAATTTTAGTAATCTTGCAAGGAAATATCAAGTAAACGGTGCAAAATGGTTAACAAAAATATGAGTTATTTGTCTTGCAAATAATAAAACGGCTGTGGATTTTTTTACAAGAATACCGGCTACTCTCGGCATAGCTCAAACAAGTTTGGATCTGCACTCGCTTGCTCGGTATTTGCTCTTCGGAGCTGCCCGTAATGTAATTCCAGAAAAAGTCTGACCGTTTTCAGCCAAGCTTTATTTGTTACAATTCAACAACCCTATTATTTGTGTAATTATATGATATTCACTTCGAATAGTCGAATTGAATATCAAGTTTTGGGTTATTTGTTTACTTCATCCCCCAGTTTAGCTTGGCTCACTGGGGGGGGTATTCACATTTAGACTTCAAAAAAATACCCCTTTGTTGCGATGTTACGGTTGCGGAGGGCATCAAAGAAAAAGTACTTTTTTGTTCAATAACTTTGGGATATTTTATAAATGCAGATGGTATTATGTGCTAAAAAGCCATTTGCATATGAAAACATCTGTCATTTTATGTAAAATTACTTTTTTACAATTGGTGAAATTATAAATCCAAAATTATACTCCTTATCATTTAACCTGTATTTGTTATGCGGTAATGCTCCCCAACTGTCATCTCCACCTACTCCACGTTGAAGTAAGTCCACACAAACAATGGTTTCTTTTCGAGGTGTAATGTCACTCGAATGCCGATTTTTTTTCACCATGCCTTCATCAAAGTCTTCGGGATAATTGTTTAATGCACTGGCACATAATGGTTGCATTCCGTCAATTCGTATCCCTTCTCCATTATTGTTTGTTATGGAAAGCCAACGGATATCTGTTTTATAACCGTTTTCCTGCGGACGCGTATAAGGCACATATTGATCGGCTACTTTACTTTGGTAAATTCCTATTAAACTTGCAGTATTCCTATCCGAATAATTTTCCCAAGGACCTCTACCGTACCATGTAAAATTTTCATAGTTGCTGTTCATGCTCAATATAGTTCCAAATCGGGGCATTTCGGGCAATTTGCTCAGGCCTGCTTTATAGGCTACTTGCACTAACAAACTTCCTGCTTTATCCATTATATATTTTATTACAAGTCCGGATGTTACATCGGCAAGATATAACTCAGTTGTGATTACTTTTGTATCGTTTTCGGTAACAGTAGAAGTATTTTTGACAGTAATATTTTTACCTGCCACACGCCACACATTGCATATTGATAGCATATTATTTCCAAAGTCGTTGTCGGTTGAAGCACGCCAGAAGTTGGGAGATAAATGATTGTTCAGCACATTTTTTCCATTTATTTTGTAAGCAGTAAGTAAACCACTCTTTTTGCTGATTTCGGCTTGCGCTATTTCTGAACTTAAAACATACTTATCATTATTTTCTTTTATTTCAATAGTTTGACCAAGCATATTTCTATTCGTGAAGAAATCAGAAGAACCAATCTTAAGTTGTTCGCGAGCCACTTCGTACCCCTGCGGTAAAAGTTCAGAACCATCACGGGTATATGCGTACAAATTGCAGTAATACTCAGTATTTGGCATTATTTTAATTTTCTCTATAGGAATTTTTACCTGCTTTTTGGTTTGAGGTTCAGCTGTAACATCGAAACTGCCTGCATGAATCACATTACCGTTTTCTATCAATTCATATTTAAATGTATAATTAGCAAGATTACTGAATGAGAATTCGTTACTCACTTCTACAACTCCATTTTCAGTATCTATCGCTTTAAAATTAATGTCCTGATATACTTTTTTTACTTCAAATGCACCTGGATGTGGTTTTCTGTCGGGCCAGACTAAACCATTGTGGCAAAAATTCTGATCGTTAGTATAGTGCTGACTCCCCATATCACCTCCATAACTCCAGTATTTTCGACCTGCTTCATCCTCCATTTCGAAACCCTGATCTACCCAATCCCAAATAAAACCGCCTTGTAAATATTTACTGGAACGAATAATGTCCCAGTATTCCTGAAAGTTACCGCTACTGTTACCCATTGCATGCGCATACTCACACATTATGTATGGCCGGCTCACATTCTGTCGCGAAGCATACTCTTTCATGTTTTGAATTGAAGGATACATTGGACAAATAATATCGGTATGACTGTCTTCATGTGCCTGTTCGTATTGTACCGGGCGGGTATTATCTCTGCTTTTAATCCATTTATAGGATTTTTTGAAAACATCGCCATTACTTGCTTCATTGCCAAGCGACCAAATAATAACTGAAGGAAAATTTTTATCACGTTCCACAAGTGAGTATGTACGATCGAGATGTGCTGCATCCCATTTCGGGTCAAAAGCCATATTTTCTTTGCCATATCCCATTCCATGACTTTCAATATTTGCTTCGTCGACCAAATATATTCCGTACTTGTTACACAATTTTACCCATTTCAGGTTGTTGGGATAATGACTGCAACGTACTGCATTGATATTAAGCTGCTTCATCATCATCAGGTCGAGTAACATAGTTTCGTCATCCTGATAATGTCCGGTTTTTTGATTGTGCTCATGAATATTCACACCATGAATCATTATGCGGGCGCCGTTCACTAACAGTTGGCCATTTTTAATTTCCACTTTACGAAATCCAAACTGAGTAGCAATAGATTCAATAATTTCACCGTTGCTACGCTTAAGGTTTAAAACTAAGGTGTAAAGCGCTGGAGACTCTGAATTCCAAAGTTTTGGTGTAGTTACTTTTTTGGTAAATGATATTGAATCGGTTTTTTCCCCTTTTAAGTTCACGGCAAAGTTATATTTTGAGACTATTCTCCCTTCATTATCCAATAATTTGGCTTCAATTTTATAATCCGAATTTGAATTATCCATGTTTTTCAATTTCACATCCACATTCAGCATACCGTTTTTATAAGAAGTATCCAAGTCGGGGCGGGCAAAAAAATCGGTAATTCTCACGTTGCCGGTACTGTAAAGATACACATCCCTATCAATTCCAGATAGACGCCAGAAATCCTGATCCTCGAGGTATGAACCGTCGCTCCAGCGATAAACTTCCACAGCCACAAGGTTTTTCCCAGGGGTTACATATTTTGTAATATCAAATTCGGCAGGGCTTTTAGTGTTTTCGGTATACCCAACTTTCTTTCCATTTACCCAAATATACATAGCTGAGGTTCCTGCTTCGAAATGAAGATAGACACGACGCTTATTCCAATGCACAGGTATTTCAAAATACCGGCGATATGAGCCTACAGGATTATCGGCATGGTCGATATATGGTGGATTTTTTTTAAAGGGATATGTGAAGTTAGTGTAAATAGGTATTCCATAACCATTTAATTCCCAATTAGAAGGAACGTAGAGATCCTTCCAGTTTGTAATATCAAAATCTGTTTTATAAAAATCAATTGGTCGTTGTTCTGGAGTTGGTGTCCACTGAAATTTCCAAAAACCATTCAGGGATAAATACCATGGCGAGCGTGTATAATCATCGGCTATAGCCGAAAGTTCATCGGCATAAGGTAAAAAGGCAGCACGTGCAGGTT
>CAMBSB010000263.1 GCA_945870155.1 Paludibacter jiangxiensis
TAAATGACTCATAAATGTCAACTTTGGTCGGTAGACAATATAAGTAATTTTTCCCATCAGAGCAAGGGGGGACTGGTTCCTCCTGGCTCTGAAAAAACAAACTTTCCTATTTTGTCTGCAAAGTTGCATTTACTAATTGAATTTTCAGTATATAAAAAAGAGCCAAACAAAAATTTGATATTCTGTTTGGCTCTATTATGTATTTAAATCTATTATATCCTATTCCAATACTTCATTATCGTGCATTTCCTTCATAAATGTCACAAAATCGTTCTTTCTGTCCGAGTCCATCCATTCTAAACTACGACGTGGATGGGCATTTAATGCTCCTGAAATAAGATATGGGATATGATAGCCCCAGTCAATTTGACTTTGCATAGGATGTACAAAATCTTGTATTACCTGAAGTAGCGGTAAAAGTCGGTATTTGGGGTTTTTTAGAAATGCAATTAAAATTTCGATTGGACAATTGCCAGCACCACGTCCAAGCCCCATCAAAGTAGCATCTAACATAGTACATCCTTCCATAATTGCAGTATAAGTGTTCGACATGGCCATTTGCATATTGTTGTGAGCATGTATGCCTATTTCCTTGCCTGGAAGGGCAGCAGCATATTTACGAACTAAATGCTGTATTGATTCCACGTACATACTACCAAAACTATCAACAGCATAAAATACTTTCACTCTTGACTTTGCAATATCTTTCAAAGCTTCGTCCAATTCCAGTTCACCTACTGTTGATACGGCCATAAGGTTTATACACACTTCATAACCTTTGTCCATGCAATGATGCGCCAATGCTATGGCTTTGTCAACTTGATGCACATAACATGCCACACGTATCATGTCGAGCAAGCTATCGGCAGCCATAGGAATGTCGTCCAAATCAATTCTACCAATATCAGCCATAGCCGATAATTTTAAATTGGTTTCATTTTTACCCACAATGCGTTCCAAGTCTTTTTGTTGACAAAACTTCCATGGCCCCATTTCTTTGCGACTAAAAGCTTTTTCGCTACTTAAATACCCAATCTCCATATAATCAACACCTGCTTCAACACAAGCGTTATATACACCACGAACAAAATCATCCGAAAATTGCCATTTGTTCATTAACCCACCGTCGCGAACGGTGCAATCCATTACTTTAATTTCTTGTTTATACATTGCATTATTTCGACAGTTTAATTGCATAATTTGCTGTCATATTTTATAGTGTTATTATTTATTTCTATGCATGAGAATCCTATACTAGCTCTATTTATTTCTTTTTTCTAGTATTTCTAATTCCTTGTCAATATTATATTCTATTAAACAGGTATATATCTTTTCAAATGTGTTTTTATCTAGTCCCAATTCTTCTGCCCATTTACCTCTCACTTTAATAACTTCATTTTTTCTATCAATGGCAATTACACTTTCAGGATCATTTTTAAATTTCACAATTTCACTTACATATTCAAAACGTTTAGCAAACATTGAAATTATTTCCCGATCGATAATATCTATTTGGGCTCGAATTTCTTCTTTATTATTGCACTCGGTTGGTAATTGTTTCAATTGTAAAGTCATACTTAAAAAAGTCGTAGTTTAAAAATCACACAAAAATAGTTGATTTGTTTTGATTTTGAAAACTATAATGGCAAATTTGTTATAAATTGATTGATTTTTAAAACATATTACATAATATGTATTGAGTAATAAAACTAAAATTGCAAATTTACTTTTGTCCAAATTGCAAAATTTTGATTATATTTTGAAAATACTTTAGTTAATAAATAAAATTTAATTTGTTACAGAACGATAATAAATCAAATTACATTACATAAGCTAGAAAATATAATGAGCGTTTTTGTATCTTTGTAGTTTTGATATCATGCAAAATAAACCAAACATGATACTTCTAATAATTGTAATAATTTAAAAATGTCCAAACAAGGAAATATAATAATTAAGGGTGCCAGGGTTCATAATCTTAAAAATATTGATGTAGAAATTCCCCGAAATAATTTAGTTGTCATTACAGGCTTGTCAGGTTCGGGAAAATCATCTTTGGCTTTCGACACTCTATATGCCGAAGGTCAAAGAAGATATGTTGAAAGTTTATCATCCTATGCTCGCCAATTTTTAGGTAGAATGAGTAAACCTGAGGTTGATTTTATTAAAGGAATCCCCCCTGCAATTGCTATTGAACAAAAAGTCAATACTCGAAACCCTCGTTCAACTGTAGGTACATCCACTGAAATATACGAGTATATAAAATTGCTTTTTGCCCGAATAGGAAAAACATACTCCCCGATATCAGGAAATTTAGTCAAAAAACATGAGGCTGAAGATGTAGTTCAAGCTGCGTTAAATTATCCGGATAATACTAAAATTGTAATTCTTACTTCCATAATAGCTCAAGAAAACAGAACTATTTTAGATGAACTTCAAAGTTTATTGATGCAGGGATTTAGTCGCGTAGAGTTAAACAATGAAGCTTTACGCATTCAGGATATTATTGATAATCCTTCTGTTTTGACAAAAAAATCGGACATTGCACTTATAATAGACAGATTAAGTGTCGATAGAACTCAGACAGGTATAAGCAGATTGACTGACTCTATAGAAACCGCATTTTATGAAGGTAGAGGAATCTGTATTCTAAAAATAATTCCCAACGCGGCTGAAAACAAAACTGAAAAATTATCGTTTTCAAAATCTTTTGAAGCGGATGGAATGCAGTTTGAAACTCCAACTGTACACACTTTTAGCTTTAATAGCCCCTTGGGTGCTTGTCCTACATGCGAAGGATTTGGTAGAGTTATTGGGATAGACGAAGATTTGGTTGTACCAAACAAAACACTTTCGGTGTATGAAGATGCTATTGTTTGCTGGAAAGGAGAAGTAATGGGTGAATGGAAAAAGCAACTTATTCATAATGCCGATAAATTTAATTTCCCCATTCATAAACCATTTTACGAACTTACTGACACGCAAAGAGAATTGATATGGACTGGAAATGAGCATTTTGAAGGCTTAAATCTTTTTTTCAAACATCTTGAGGCAAATCAATATAAAATTCAGTATCGGGTAATGCTTGCCAGATACAGAGGTAAAACTATTTGCCCTATTTGTAAAGGAAGCAGATTAAAAAAGGAAGCATCATACATTAAAATATCTGGAAAATCAATTTCAGAATTGGTTTTAATGCCTATTCGTAATTTAAAAGAATTTTTTGATAATATAAAACTAGATGAACAAGATGAAGCAATTGCCAAGAGATTGTTAATTGAAATTTACAACCGTATTAGCTTCTTATTGGATGTTGGTTTAGGTTATCTTACATTAAATCGACTATCAAACTCATTATCAGGAGGTGAGAGTCAACGTATAAATTTGGCAACATCGCTGGGAAGCAGCTTAGTTGGCTCTTTATACATATTAGATGAACCAAGCATAGGCTTACATTCACGAGACACGAACCTCTTAATCAAAGTTTTACGTCAATTACGCGATTTAGGAAATACAGTAATAGTGGTAGAACATGATGAGGAAATAATGCGAGCTGCCGATTTCATAATTGATATTGGTCCAAATGCAGGAAGAAAAGGTGGCGAATTAATGTTTCAAGGCAAGGTGTCAGATATTGAAAATTCTACGGATGACGAGATAAGAAATTCATATACACTTAAATACCTATTGAATAAAGAACATATCGATGTTCCTTTGCACAGAAGAAAGTGGAACAATTACATTGAAATTGTTGGTGCTCGAGAGAATAACCTTAAAAATATAGATGTAAAATTTCCACTGAATGTAATGACTGTGGTAACCGGTGTTAGTGGTTCGGGTAAGTCGAGTTTGGTTCGAAATGTGTTTTATGCGGCATTAAAAAAGTACTATGGAGGTATAGCTGACAAAACAGGACAATTCGGAGTGCTAAAGGGGTCAATGCATTTAGCAAAGGACATTGAATTTGTTGATCAAAATCCAATAGGTCGTTCATCGCGTTCAAACCCAGTAACATATATCAAAGCTTATGATGAAATACGGAAACTTTTTGCCGATCAACAACTTTCAAAACAAATGGGATATTCGGCATCACATTTTTCGTTCAATACCGAAGGTGGTCGATGTGAAGAATGTCAGGGCGAAGGAACTGTAACTGTAGAAATGCAATTTATGGCCGATTTGGTATTGGAATGCGAACATTGTCATGGTCAAAGATTTAAAAAGGACATATTAGATGTACATTATAAAGAAGTAAATATTTTTGATGTATTGGAAATGACAGTTAATCAGGCCATAGAGTTTTTTGGACAAAACACTGGTAATACTGAAAAGAAAATAGTAAAACGGCTTAAACCACTTCAGGATGTTGGGATAGGTTATGTTAAATTAGGCCAATCATCAAGTACACTTTCGGGTGGTGAAAGTCAGCGAGTAAAATTAGCTTCATTTTTAGCCAATGAAAAACCGGAACCAACCATTTTTGTTTTTGATGAACCTACTACAGGCTTACATTTTCACGACATAAAAACTTTATTAAAAGCTTTTGATGCACTGATAGTTAAAGGCCATACTGTAATAATTATTGAACATAATATTGAAGTTATAAAATGCGCCGATCATATCATTGACATTGGACCTGAAGGGGGCGATAAAGGTGGAAATGTAGTGTTCGAAGGCATTCCTGAGGACATTGTACTTTGTAAAAATTCTTTTACCGGTCAATACTTAAAAGATAAATTCTAAAATAGTCATCATTCAAATTGTATACGTATTAAAAAGAAGGAAAGCAAATGCTTTCCTTCTTAATTTATCATAATTTACTTATATGTAATAAAATCAAAATATAATACTTTTATTACTTACAAGTAAAACAATTACACGCATTGTTAATAAATTCAGCCTAACAAACCGGGTTTGGTTTTATCATTTTGAAAAAATCATTTCCTTTGTCGTCAACTAAAATGAACGCCGGGAAATTAACAACTTCAATTTTCCAAATTGCTTCCATACCCAATTCAGGATATTCTAAACATTCAACTTTAGTGATATTTTGCTCTGCTAATATCGCTGCAGGCCCTCCTATAGAGCCGAGATAGAATCCACCATATTTTTTACAGGCATCTGTTACTTGTTGGGTGCGGTTTCCTTTTGCTATCATTATTAAACTGCCGCCATGCTGTTGAAACAAATCAACATACGAATCCATTCGTCCGGCTGTAGTTGGACCAAACGAACCCGACGCCATACCTTTTGGAGTTTTAGCAGGACCGGCATAGTAAATTGGGTGATCTTTTACATATTGAGGTAAGGGTTTTCCTGCATCAATTAATTCTTTCAATTTGGCATGTGCAATATCCCGCCCAACTACAATTGTTCCGTTTAACGACAAGCGGGTAGCAACAGGATATTTTGACAAAATTGCTAAAATATCGGCCATAGGCATATTTAAATCAATTTTCACAGCATCTCCTTCGCCTTGGTTACGTAATTCTTCTGGTATCAAACGTCCCGGGTT
>CAMBSB010000264.1 GCA_945870155.1 Paludibacter jiangxiensis
AACTTGCTCGAAAACACCATTGAGGCATCAGAAGTACTAAATATTGATACCGAATTTAGAACTAAAATGAAAACTGCATTGGCAAAAATGTTGCCTTATCAGGTTGGTAAAGCGGGAAATTTGCAGGAATGGAGTCTCGATTATAAAGACACTGACCCCACGCATCGACATGTGTCGCATTTATTTTGCTTGCATCCCGGAAACGATATTTCGGCAAATAAAACACCGGAATTGTTCAATGCTTGTAAAAAAACACTCGAAACGCGCGGCGATGGCGGAACAGGCTGGTCGCGTGCATGGAAAATTGCTTTTTGGGCACGACTATTAGATGGAAATCATGCCTATAAATTAATTCAAAACGACCTCGAGCTGTGTACCGAGCGTGGTTTTTCGGAAACTGGCGGAACTTACCCAAACCTGCTAAATGCTTGTCCGCCTTATCAGATTGATGGAAACTTTGGTGTAGTGGAAGGCATGTCGGAAATGCTGATGCAAAGCCATTTGAAGGAAATTCATTTATTACCTGCTTTGCCGAATGCTTGG
Organism: Paludibacter jiangxiensis; assembly: GCA_945870155.1. Lineage (GTDB taxonomy): Bacteria > Bacteroidota > Bacteroidia > Bacteroidales > Paludibacteraceae > Paludibacter > Paludibacter jiangxiensis_A. The sequence goes on from CAMBSB010000264.1 coordinate 544, forward strand.
TCAAGTGGGTCTATTAGTGGACTGAAGGCGCGTGGTGATTATACTTTGGAAAACTTAGTTTGGAAAAATGGAAAACTTACAACTGCTGTTTTAGGAAGCAAAAATAATGGAGTATGCAAATTGCGTACGCAGCAACCAATTCTGATTAAAGGTGTTAACCTTCAATCCAAAGAAGAAATAAGTCCGGCTGGAAAAACATGGATAAACACTTTTGAAGTAAAAGCAGGAAAAAAATATAGCATCACATCGAAATGAAAACCCTAAAAATCATCTTTTTTAGTTTCATATTCGGCTTGAATGTAAATGCACAAATGCAAACGCCACCCATGTATTATGCCGATTATTCGCGCATAAAAGATGCTTCGGGAGTAGCTAAACCGTTTGCAAAAGACCCATCGGTTATTCAGTTCAATAATCGTTTTTTGATGTATTATTCCATTTGTGGCGCATCAACCAACGGCAATCCCGGAAATTCGGGCTGGTCGATGGCAATAGCCGAAAGTCAGGATCTTGTAAGCTGGAAAAGAGTAGGCGAAATTGTTTCAAATCCACTTCACAGTTGGGAAAGCAAGGGAATTTGTGCGCCTTGTGCCAAGGTGATAAACGGGAAAGTGCAATTATTCTACCAAACTTATGGCAATGGAGCGGGCGATGCTATTTGTCACGCTTACTCCTCGGATGGCATTAATTTTACGCGCAATGCTACCAATCCAATTTTTCGACCCACGGGCGATTGGAATTGCGGACGAGCTATTGATGCCGAAATTTTTCATTTTGGCAATAAATATTTTTTGTATTTTGCTACTCGAGACAAACCGTATGTAAAGCAACTTACCGGAGTTGCTACTGCTCCCGACACAACTGTTACATTCAATAAATCGGTTTGGACACAAGCTTGTACGGCACCAATTTTGGCTCCTGAATATCCGTGGGAAGGAAATTGTACCGAGGGTGCATCCATTATTGAGCGCAACGGAAAATTGTATATGTTTTACGCCGGAAATTACAACAATGCGCCACAGCAAATTGGCGTAGCAGTTAGTACCGATGGGCTAAAATGGACAAAACTCTCAACAACTCCTTTTTTGAGTAATGGTGCTACTGGCTCTTGGAACAAAAGCGAATCGGGTCATCCGGGCATTTACGATTTCGAAGGTCAACTGTCATTCCTTTTTTATCAGGGAAATAATGATGGTGGCAAAACCTGGTGGTTGTCGCAAATTGAAATTTTTTGGAATGAAAACGGTCCCTCAAAAGTGCCTGTTACAGCATTGCCATCAAATAAGTTTAACGATATATTTACAGTAAGTTGTAATAATGGATTGTTAGAAATAAATACCAATATTGCACAAACTGCTAAAATGGACATTTTAAGTATTGATGGTAAAATGATAAAAAAGATTGATATAAAATCGAATGAAAAAAAAATTATCACTGTTTCGTATCTCAAGCAAGGAATGTATCTTTGTAAGCTAAAGGTTGCTAATCATATTTATTGCCAAAAAGTAATACTGAAATAATCTCATTTAAAAATCATGGTTTTGAATCGTCGTACGCTTATAATTCTCATTTTTCATTTTTCATTTTTCGCTTGTTTAGTTGCACAATCAGCCACTCCGCGCATGATGTTTGGCGATACTACTCGTATTGGCGCTCCATTTGCCAAAGACCCTCATGTTATTAAGTTCAATGGACGTTATTTGATGTATTATTCCATTCCCGGCAAAAAAGATGGTGCATCGTGGACTGGTTGGGGAATAGGTGTTGCCGAAAGTAAAAATCTATACGATTGGTCAAAAATTGGCGAAATAACTCCACTTAAAAGTGCTGATTATGAGCAAAAAGGAATATGCGCACCATCGGCAATCGTTATAAAAGGGAAAGTGCATCTTTTTTACCAGACTTATGGTAATGCCACTAAAGATGCAATTTGTCATGCTACATCAATCGATGGTATAAACTTTACCCGAAACACAACAAATCCAATTTTCAAAGCTACCGGCGATTGGAATTGCGGACGAGCTATTGATGCCGAAATATTTAAGTTCAAAGGAAGGTACCTGCTTTATTTTGCAACGCGTGATAAAGATTTTCGCCAGCAAATAATGGGCGTGGCTACTGCACCCGCAAATGCGAATTTTAACCGCGAAACATGGACTCAGGTAAGCAATAAACGCATATTGGAGTTAGAATATCCGTGGGAAGGCAATTGTACCGAAGGTGCTTCTATAATTAAGCGCAATGGCAAATTGTATATGTTTTATGCCGCCAACTATAACAATGCACCGCAACAAATTGGTGTGGCCGAAAGTGCCGATGGCATTACGTGGAAAAAACTATCCGACAAACCATTTTTAGCCAATGGTAAAAAGGGCGAATGGAACTCGAGCGAATCAGGGCATCCCCATATATTCGACAATGGCAAAACTTCCTATCTTTTTTATCAAGGAAACAACGATAATGGCAAAACATGGTGGATTTCGAATGTTGAGGTGGTTTGGACAAAGAAAGGACCGCAAATTAAACTGAAATAATAAAGTATTAGGATAGCATTTAAATTCGCTTTAGCATTTGTATTTCTAAAATAATTTGGTTTATAAAATATAAATCAAATTATTTTTCTTTTTATACCCCTTTTGTTATTATTATGTCAATATCTTAGTAATAATAATAATGTAAATTTGCACAAACTAATTCAACTTTTTAAATAATCATGAAGAAATTCAACATTTTCGCATTGGCAATACTTGTTTTTGCAAGTAATTTAGTTGCCCAAAAAAGTAAAATCGACGATCCAAAAATGGATTGGTGGAAAGAAGCCAAATTCGGCATGTTTATTCACTGGGGACTATACTGCATTCCCTCTGGTGAATGGAATGGTAAAAAAACAACCAATATTGCCGAATGGATTCTCACCGACTTAAAAATTCCTGTGGCCGAATATAAAAACTACGCGAACCAGTTTAATCCAACAAAGTTCAACGCCGAAGAATTGGTTTTGTTAGCCAAAGAAGCCGGAATGAAATACATGGTGCTTACAGCTAAGCATCATGAGGGTTTTGCCATGTTTAAATCTACCAATCCTTTCAATATTGTGGATGCTACGCCTTACAAAAAAGACGTAGTTCAGCAATTGGCCGATGCTTGTAAAAAACACAATATGCCTTTGGGCTTGTATTACTCACAAGCACAGGATTGGACGCATCCGGGTGGTGGCATGTATTGCAAACATTGGGATGCAGCCCAAGAAGGAAGTTTTTCGAAATACATCGACGATGTTGCATTGCCTCAGGTAAAAGAAATTATGGAGAAATTCAATCCGCGTATTATTTGGTGGGATACGCCTGCCGAAATGACACCTGCCGAAGCTAAAAAATTTACTGATTATTTAGCTAAATACCCAAATCTGATAACCAACGACCGTTTGGGTGGTGGTGTTCATGGCGACCTTGAAACGCCTGAACAATACATTCCTGCTACAGGTATTCCGGGCAAAAACTGGGAATCGTGTATGACCATGAATGGTACATGGGGTTTCAGCCGTTTCGACCACAACTGGAAATCGACCGAAACTTTGGTGCGTAATTTAGTGGATATTGCTTCGAAAGGTGGTAACTACCTTCTAAATGTAGGACCAACACCTGAGGGCGAAGTACCAATGCCATCCATTGAGCGATTGAAAGAAGTGGGTGCTTGGATGAAAGAAAATGGCGAGGCTATTTATGGTACAAAAGCCAGTCCGTTTAGCCAACTTGCCTGGGGACGCGTAACTCAAAAAGCCAAAGGAAGCAATACAATGTTGTATGTGAGCGTTTTCGATTGGCCTAAAGATGGTAAATTGGCAATTTCAGGATTAGAAAACAAGGTTTTAAAAGCATATCCACTTGCAAATAAGAATATTATATTAAAAGTAGAAGTGAAAGAGGCTGAAAAAATAATTGATGTAAAAGCAGTTAAACAATCGACATTCACCACTGTAATTGTTCTCGAAATCAAAGGAAAACCTGTTGTAAACAACTCGCCATCAATAACATCCGAAAGTTCTGTTTTTACTGACAAAATCGAATTTAACCTGAGTGAAAACACTGTCAATGGCGAAATTCGTTACACTACCGATGGCACAGCTCCAACAGCTGTTTCAGCACTTGCCAACGGAACAATAAGTGTAAATGCAACTCAAAACACAACAGTTAAAGCTGCTTCGTTTGTAAAAGGAAAACGCGTAAGTGCAGTTTCGGAAGTTACTTATAAAATAGAGAAACCACTTTCTCCTGCCTATGCTGGCAAGCCCGGAATTAAATACAATTACTACGAAGGAAGTTGGGAGAAATTACCTGATTTCTCAAAACTTACACCTGTTAAAAGTGGAGTTGTGGATAATTTCAATATCAACGAACGCAAAGTGGATTTGTATTATGGCTTCACTTTTGATGGCTATATCAATGTTCCCGAAACAGATGTATACGCATTTTATTTAAAATCGGACGACGGAAGTAAATTGATAATCGACGATGTTAAAATACTCGGCAATGATGGAACGCACGGCATGGACGAAAAACGATTGGATGTAGCACTTGAAAAAGGTTTGCACAAAATTTCAATTCAGTTTTTCCAACATGGAGGCGGACAAGGCCTTAGCCTGGAATGGAAACAAACCGGCAAAAACCGAAAGTTGGTTGATAAATCAGTATTGAGTTACTAATTGCTTTTGAACCACAATAGGAACAATCGAAGAGTAAGACGAAATTCTATTGTTCTTTTTGTGGTATTATTATCTGAAAACAAATGAAAAGAACAGCACTATTTACAGCCCTATCTTTAGTAATAATTGTATTACAAGCGCAGCAATTCTCACCTGCTTCAAAACGCACAAAAATACTTGCAGATTGGGAAAAACTTCGTTTTGGTGCTTTTGTTCATTTTAACGACAA